>JBLNFG010000803.1:0-3951 GCA_050263495.1 Myxococcales bacterium
GGGCGGCCTCGTTGCGACGCTCCTCAGAGTAGTGATGATGCCTTCATCCGCCCGGACGCGCGCTGCGCGCGAAGTCCTCTTTCTCCCAAAGCCATTTCATTGGCCGCCTGCGGCGCCTGCCGTGGTCCTGCGTGGAATCCTGCACACCGTGCACGATTCCACTTCGGGTTGTTGGTTGCCCTTTGCGCGTGGCAGGGGGAAGCACCGAAAACTGGCGGGCAAAGCCTCCGCTCCTCCCATCCGCGCGCAGTCTGCGGGCGAGCACGGATTTGGGAGGAGCAAGCACTCGCAGAGCGAGTGCGGTGGTGGGCAGCAAGACACTTGGCTTTCGGTGAGGCAAGCTCGCATCCTCTTTGTCAAACATAGACCCGCCCTCTGACGGCGACGCAATTCGGGCAAACTTCTACCAAAACTGGTGGAGGCTGGCGTCCTCAGAGACTACCGTAGGTCGTCGGAGATATTGGAGATGCTCATGCTTGTCGGACGGAGCTCCGTCAGTGTTGGTCGCAATCTGCGGCTTGCCGCAGTTCTTGCACTTGTGTGGACGGGGTGTGGTGGCAGCGACGCAGCGGAAGACACCAAGCCTGCGCAGGTTGGAGGCAGATCCAGCGGTGCCACAGAGGGCAGTGGAAAGGCGAGGGGCGGAGAGACAGATCGTCTCACTGCTGCAACAGCCAGCGCCAACACCGGCGGAGCAGGTCATTCGAGCGAGGGGACAATCGCCAACCTCAGCGGTGGTTCGTGGGCAGTTGGATCACCGGGCAAGGCGCTCCTCGGTGGCGGCGGTCAAAGCAATGTCGGAGCGGAAAGCAGCGCCAACGGCGACACGACAAGTGCGCCCAACTCCACTGGCGGCGTCGGGCTGGCATCTGTCGGTGGCTCGCTGGGAAAGGGTGGTTTCCCGAGTGCAGGCGGTAGTGCAACGAGGCCCCTGGGGAATCGAGATATCTTGAAGCCCGTCGCTAAGGAGTTTTGCTCGGCCGCGGCAAGCTGCTGCAGGAAAGACGGCCTATTTGTCGAGCTCGAAGACTGTGAGTCCGCCTACCTCGAGCGGCAGCCGGCGGCAGCCTCTATCGAACGAGGCACTGTTACCGTGAACGCTACGACGCTAAGCGGCTGTATCGCCGCCTATCAAGACGCATCGACACAATGCACAGTGCAGAAAGTGATTGAAGCGTGCCAAGATTTGTTCGTTGGTACGCAACAGGAGGGGCAGGCGTGCGCCAACGGCTACGAGTGCAGCAAAGACAAGGGTCCTTCGGTTTGCCTATTCCACGGAAGCAATTCGGCGCCTGGCGCGTGCAGACTCACGCCACACGGCAGCGAAAGAGATCCGTGTGCTTCGACATGTCCACTCGATCAGAACTGCTCGTACGAGGTCTATGGTGCCGTTGATAGCATCCTTACACAATGCTTCGAAGCCGACGGGCTGTACTGCGACTACATGGCGGGAAGCCCAGTTTGCACCCGCATCATTTCGCTCGGGCAGGATTGCTTGATGAGCGACGCGTGTGGCTCTGGCAACGTCTGCGACGTCACGTGCAAAAGACGCAGCACGCTTGGACAACCCTGCGGTGGTGGTTGTCTATCGGAACTTATGTGCGTCGAGGGCGTCTGTTCGGCTCCGCCTTTGGCTAGCGAGACCGTTTGCGAAGGCAATGCACCTGCCCCGTGACCCTGGTGCACCAAATTCCGCAGGAGAAAGGGGCAAGCTGAACCGGATGAGCGCGCTGCACCGAAGAGCCGTTCGTGCTACGAACGAGTGCCATGTCCGATCCCCACACCGGATCAGTTGGGGCGCCACGTCGCGTGATGCTCGTCTGTCCGCCATTCCAGCATCACCTATTTGCGTCGTTGGCAACCGCGCGGCTAGCGACACATCTGCGCGATGGGGGAGCCGAGTGCGTCGAGGGCTATCTGCACTTTGCACTGGTCAGGCTTATTGGCGAAGCTAGGTACCAGCAGCTCGCATCTCAGGGGCTTGACGCTGAACTTCTTTTTGCCGAAGGCCTCCACGGCGCCTTGCCTTCGGGAGCCGAGGGGAAGCTCAACGAACTGTTTGGTGATCAAGCGAATCGCCAGGCCCTTCTGGCAGAATTCCGTTCAATCTGCTTGGAACGAGTCGAAGCAACCAAGCCGTCGCTGGTCGGCATCACGACGTCCTACCACCAGTTGATGGCAGCGCTCTGGCTGAGCCAATCTATCAAGCAAGCGCATCCAGAGATTCGCGTCGTCCTTGGCGGCAGCAGCTGCAGCGAGCCAATGGGTAAAGTGATTGCGGAACACTACGCTCACGTCGATTGGGTCGTTAGCGGCTATGGCGAAGCCCCTCTGCTCGCGCTTGCCCGCGGAGATACGCCGTCAGAACGGCTGCTGACCTCGCATGACCGCGTAGCGATAGGCAGTCTTCCCGCTCCGGATTTCTTACCATTCCTGCGTGAAGCACGCGAATTCGATGACCCGATGCGGATCCGCCTGGAATACGAGGGTTCTCGCGGTTGCTGGTGGGGAGCTAGGACGCAGTGTTGCTTCTGCGGATTGAGTGGACAACAGATCCACTATGAAGAAAAGCCCAGCGCACAGGTGGTAAGGGAGTTGCGTGACCTATGGGACAACTACCACCGCTACGTGTTCGCCACTGACTTGGTGCTCTCGCCTCATCACTTGGAGGAGGCAATTCCGTCACTCGCGACCTCGGGTGATGGTCCGCCCCTCTTCTACGAGGTTAGGGCAGACCTCACGAAACGGCAAATCGCTTCACTCGCACTTGCAAACGTTCGAGAGGTTCAGCCGGGCATCGAAAGTCTGTCTACACGTTTGCTGCGGAGGCTTCGGAAAGGGACCAACCAACTTCAGAATATCGCCGCGCTGAAGCACTGTGGCGAAATGAGAGTGTATCCTCATTGGAATTTGTTGTGTGCTATCCCCGGTGAACTGGAATCGGACTACGACGAACAGATACGGCTCATGTCTAAGATTTCACATCTGACGCCGCCTGCCCGGGTGAATGAGATCCGCATCGACCGATACAGCCCATACTTCGAATCCTTCGCCCGGTATGGTTGGAGTGCAATCGAACCTGCCCACATGTACCGGTTGCTCCATCCGCATCTCGACGACCCGCAGCTGTATGACGTCGCGTATCATTTTCAGGGACTGGGAGGCCCTAGTGCCGATGCATACCGGTGTCGACTGGAGGTGGCGATTGCCGACTGGAGAACGCGACACAAGGCGGGTGACGGGTTGTTTTGGGTTCGTCCTCAGAAACTCGAACGACACACCTGCAGGGGAGTCGAGCTAATCGAGCTCGATGATGCGGCGGCAGCCGTCATCGAAATGACCCAGGACGTGATCACCGTGGAGCAGCTGCTCGCGGAAACCGGAGCGACTTCCCAGCAGATCGAAGAGCTGGCCGCACGTGACCTTCTCCTGGTGGAAAACGGGCGAGCCGTGAACCTCGCCCTGGATCGGAAGTCACGCTGAGTGGCGCGCTAATCGAAGCCCGCAGGCCGGGCCCACCGCCTCGAGTTGTCGGTTAATGTGAGTTGATCTCGGTCGCAACACGCAGCGCCTTTGAAAATATCAACGATTCCCGAAGGCTTGCCTGACCTTGACGCGGGCGGGGTTAGTCTTGAGCCGCCCGCAGAGCGGTGTAACGTGGTTGGGCAAATGTCTATCGGCAAGGTCAGTCCCCGAAACGTCGGTGCAAGACCGCGAGATGAGTCACACCTCTTGCGCGAGATCATTCGCACGTACCAGGTCTTGATGTCCGCATTCATGCAGACCATTGGCATGCCGCCCTCGCGTGTCGTCCTGATGCGTCTACTGGCGAAATCGAGAGGTGACGTTGCAAGCGTCGACCTGGCTCGGCAACTTGGAACGAAGACCCAAGTCGTGTCGCGCCAGCTTTCCGAGATGGAGGCAGACGGCTTGGTTCGGATCCACCAAGAT
>JBLNFG010000804.1:0-3198 GCA_050263495.1 Myxococcales bacterium
TGGAATATCACGCGCAGACGCGTCGCCCGCGCTGGCCAGAGCCGATGGTTGTTTGGTGCGTTGGCCCTCCATCGTCGTATTACGCGCACCGGCGCTTACCCAATCCGTAACGTAAGCCGCCCAGGCCATTCCGCCAAGGCCAAAGGTAACGACGGCTGCCAACAAGAGTTTGCGTAGCCTGTTCCGAGCATTGGATGGCAAGGGGCGGCGCCTACATGGAGCCTCGTCCAAACGACGTGCAGCAACCGCCTTGTCGTAGAGACCACGTGGAGCCTCGTCCAGACGACGTGCAGCAACCGAGTTGTCGTCGAGGCGACGTGAAGCAGCCGCATTGTCGTCGAGGTGACGCAACAATGACTGCATCTCGACGTTGCTCGGCGCGAAGTCCCTCGCGTACCGCAAGGTCGCACGTAACACAGGATCCACTTCGGAGTCGGACCTCGACCAGCGCGCAGGTTCGGTCATCTCGACATCTCCTCTCGAATCTTGTTTGGTAGCGCGCGCCGTCTGAGCTCTGCACGGACCTTGTCGCGAGCAGCGGTGAGCCTCGAGTAGCAGGTTCGCAACGGAACCTGTGTCGACTGCGCGATCTCTTCCATGGACAGCTCTTCAATCTCAAACAGCACGAACACCTGACGCTCGTCCTCGTCCAACAACGATAATGCGTGAACGAGGCGCGCATGGGCCTGCTTGATCCACACTTCCCCTTCCTGCGCCGGTTGAGCGACGGATTCGGGCAAGTCTGCTGTTGGGATCTCGGTCGCGGTTCGGTCCCGTCGCCGTTCGGTGTGCGCGACATTGCGACAGATTCCGTACAGCCAGGTGCTCAGCGCGGAACGCTCTTCAAACGTCGGTAGTTTATCGAGCACGATCACGAACACCTCCTGACACGCGTCTTCCAATCGATGACGGGGAACCCCTAGGTGTGTCAGCACACGCCACACGAACGGCGAGTGTTCGACAATCAGTGCAGCCGCCGTCGGTTTCAAATCATCACCTCGACGGCCACGAAGGCTTCATTGAAAGCGTTATCGACGGTACCGCGAACCCATGGCATGCGTCGACATAATCGCTGCAATGGCGGTTTCAAAGCGTCACCTCGACGCCCAGGGAAGCATCACCTGCAAACAAACTTGGTCGATAGAGCGGGTATTTCGTGCCAGTAGGCACGAGGTACGTGAATCGATCGCGCGGGAACTGCGCGGCTAAATGGACCGCGCCACGAACGCTCACGCGTGAACTCAACGGAACGACGCCGGTCATTCCAAGACTGGGTCCGTAGAATTGTCTGGTGCTTAAGTCCTGCTTCTCGAGGCCATCGGCCGAGAACCAACGCGCGCCCCAATGCCCGCCCACGCACGCCTGCAACGCGACCGTAGGACGCTCCATCACCTCGCGGCAAAGCTCGCCACGCAGTTGGATGGCCCCGACGTCAATTCCGCCCGGAATTGACCAGGGTGACTCATTTTGTGCACCGCGCGGAATCCATACTGCCGCCCCCAGAGACGCCGAGAGCGCAAGCGGTAGCTCGCGACGCACCCCTGCGACCAATCCAAGTGTTGGTCGCGGAACCACATTTACCGCGACGGCAGGACCAACAAAAACCAACCAATGCCGCCGCGGTAATGGGCGCCCAAGGAAGGTAAGTTTTGTCAACTTCACGGTGCCCAACCAAGGGCCCGCAAGTGGCTTTGGCGGATCGGCGCCCGCGGTTTCGCCCAAGTTCTTCCTCGGGTGCTCTCCGTGCTGCCCCCGTTCGCCCTGCCCTTCCGCGTTCAACTCATTCGCAATCTCGGGAGGAATACGATCGGTCGCAACGTTTGGATTGACCGACATGGCAAGCACTAGCAACAGCGCGGAATTGAGCGCCGAGCATTGAGGCTTCTGCGTCGATAGCATCCGTTCGCCGACTAACTCGCCGTACGCGTCGAGCACGCGGAGGTGCACCTGGAATTGGTTCGGCGCCTTAGCGCGTTGTGCCCGCCCCTCGAGCACGATCGCGTGTTCATCCGTCATTACGTTTTCGTCTGTGGTCACGCTGGGGTAGCCAACCGCTTGCGCTAGGTAGCGCGCCAGAGCATCGACGCCGATGCAACTCTCAGCGCCAGCTTCGCGACTCCAATGCAAGGAGTAGGGCACCGCCTCTTTGGTCGCTTCCTTGGCTGGTTCCTGAGCCTGCACGACACTCAGACTGCTTAGGCATAAGAGCCCGATTCGTGCCGCAGAAATCCGCATAGGGCGTCGTTTCGGTCGAGGAATCATACGCTGTGACACTCGGTAGACTCACGGAGTCGGCAGACGGTAACGTCTAATATCGGTAACACGCTGCAGGTAAACGTAAGGGGAATGGATGACGGTTGTCACGTCGTCTGCCTTCGTATTCGTTGATTGCGAGTCGAGGAGTCCATACATTTCACAGCGCGAGCCGTCTCCGGAGATCGTCACGAGGGAGTTCCCTTGGCTAGTTCCATCGTCGTTCCATTGGCGGACGTGTGCAATAGTTATCCCCGTATCCGGATCCGTAACGAAGCCTTGAGCCGAACGACTTTGGGAAGTCGCATCGGTACTTTCACGGGTTGATTCGGCAGCGAAGCACAGTTGCGAGAAGCTCCCGTCTTCGAGTTGCCCAACCAGACCAGTTGCAAGGGTTTGAGCCGATTGACTTTGGTAAGCCCAGTCGATGGTTCCACTGGCTGATACGTGAAAGACTCGCGCCGCTGATGAGGAGCTGTTGAGGATGACTCCACCATCTGCGGCCCCGACCAGCGATGCGTAATCGCCATCAGGCAACTCGAGCTCCCACACGAGATTTCCTTGGTCATCGAAGCGAGAGAGACGATTGAGAGGACTCCCGCTCGTGCCACTGACACATGGGTAACGCATTAAGACGAATGAAGCACCGGCGCCACTAACAGCGATGCCAACGACCGAGGGAATCGTGCCTTTTGCCGCTTTGGTCGCATGCGCCTGGATAAAGTCAGGAGCCTTGCCGTTAACCCTCAGCAAGACGCCGTGAGAGTCATAGGAACACAACGTTGGTTGCCTTGACACCCAGGGTGGCTGGTAACTTCCGGGATCCGTGCTTTCGATCGGGCCTGACGAGCTTCCCAGTGAATAGCCAGCGCCCTCGGAACAAGATTGGGAGGTAACGCGAGTACCGGCAATGGTTAGAACGCCAGGTTCTGCTGGAACCACCTG
>JBLNFG010000805.1:0-3420 GCA_050263495.1 Myxococcales bacterium
TCGAGAGACCTTGCGCCATACGAAGGGCGACAAGTCGTTAGCGGCCCAGCTGCTCGGGATCTCCACGCGGACCATCTACCGAAAATTGGGCGAGGGCGAGGTCTGAGAGCCTTTCCGTCACCTCGCGCGCCGCGGCACTGAAGGATAAAGCGGGCGTCGCCGGTGGTCCTGAGCTGCTCCTGTCACGCAGACGCGGCAGGCGCTCGACGGCTGTTCTCTGCTCTTGGAAGGGCGTCCCGCACTGCACCGGCCAACGGGCGCATCTGTTCAGTAGCTCGGATCGTGCCTGTCTCGCGGGTCGGGAGCTCCGAACGATCTCACTGACAAATTGGCAGTTTCGGCGGATGGGTAGCTCGGTTTCGTGACACGTTGGCTAACTGGTTCCGGCTCTAAGAATTCCCCTGGATTTGTCCCAGATTCGCGACAAAGACGGGTGGCACGAAACTCGCTAAGGGGCTCCGGACCTACGTGTCGTTCGATCTACTTCTAAAGAGATACTTCGTTCTCGTTTTGTTAGGGCTCGTTGCCCTCGTGGCCTTCTTTCAGGCTTCGGGAACGATGCAGCTACTGGGCGCTGCAATGACTGAACCCCCGAGTTCGGCTGCACTGGCGCTCATTGCTCCAAAGGTTCCTGGGTTGCCTGCAAAGGCTCCAAAGAGCGCGAAGACTATCATGTCGCGCAACGCCTTCGATTCGGTGACGGGTCCGGTGGATCCCGATTCGAAGCCGATCGAATTGCTGAAACCTCCAGCCGAAGCCAAGCCTGATCTCACCGATCCGTTAGCGGCTCCTGCTTGTGAAGGTACGAAGGCGCTCATCATCACGGAGTCCACCGATCCGGTGTGGTCAATCGCTGCACTACAGGGCCCGGGCGAAACCGCGCCTAAGCTCCGTCGGGTTGGAGACGACGCGGCGGGTCGGCAAGTCACGTATATCGGATACAACCCGCGTTACCAGAGTCCCGCGGTCTGGTTGACGAGTGGCGCGACGATTTGCCAGGTCTTGATGTTTGCGACGGTTCAACTTCCAACGGCTCCCGCCGTGGCGTCTGCACCGGACGCCGCAGCGTCTGCAGCACCAGTGGCGGTCCCCGCGCGCGGCCCCGCCAAGGTATCGCCCGAGATCGCGTCGAAAATCCAGAAAGTCAGCGACACCGAGTATCACGTAGACCGCGCGGTGGTGGAGAAGATCCTTTCTGATCAGTCTGAACTCATGAAGTCGGCTCGCGTTGTTCCGGACACACAGGATGGAAAGATCGTCGGTGTGCGGCTATTCGGAATTCGACCTGACACGCTGCTTGGCGTGCTCGGACTGCAGAATGGGGATCGACTCGAAACTATTAACGGATTCGACATGGCCAGCCCGGAAAAGGCGCTCGAAGCTTACATGCGTCTGCGCACGGCAGACGGCTTGAAAGTGCAGCTCAACCGCCGCGGCGCGCCGATGAACATCGACTACAAGATCAAATGACCAAGCAACTGACGAAGAAAATCTATTGGGTTGCGGCAGGCGCATATTTCCTCGCGGGAGGGGCCAAGGCGCAGCCGGTACCCGTAGTTCCACCCCCGCCCGCGCCTGCGGCGGCGCCTGCACCAGCACCGGCGCGACCTGGGGAGAAGGAGCCGCCAGGCGCCAAAGGGACTTTGCCCAATTCGATGGACACGATCGCAAAGGCTGTCGACGTGCCGTATCGCCCGAAGCCGGCGGGACACCTGGTCAAGTTCAATCTGCAGGACGCGGATCTTGCCGAGCTCGTGAATCACATTAGCGGGCTCACGGGGCGCCGATTCATTTACGGGCAGAAGGTTCGGAACATCAAGGCCACGGTCGTATCGCCGGAACCCGTTACCCTCGCTGAGGCATACGAGACGTTTCTATCGATTCTCGAGTCCAACGGGATGACCGTGATTCCGCACGGGCGGTTCTACAAAATCGTCGACTCTGGCGGCGTCGTCAACCAAGCGACGGAGGTCGTGGCACGCGGTGAGCCGTTACCGAAGTCGGATCGGTACATGACTCGTCTGTATCGCATGCAGAATATCGGCGCCGACGAAGCTGCCGCTCTAATCACGAAGTTCAAGAGCAAGGAAGCCGACATTTCCGTGTACGCGCCGGGTCGGTTGCTCATCATTACCGATACGGGCGCGAACATCGATCGCATGATTCGCATTCTCGAGGAGATTGACGTCGGTGGCGCCGGTCAGAGCATGTGGATCGAGAAGATCAATTACGGCTCGGCCACGGATTACGCCCAACGGATCAACGAGCTATTTGGGCTCGGGGCCCCCCCCGGACAGGGGCATATGGGCGGTGGTCTGAACAAGGTCCTAGCCGATGCCCAATCGAACTCCTTGATTGTCGTGGGTACTGAAGACTCGTATCTCAAGTTACTTCAAATGCTGAAACGTCTCGACGCTCAGCCGAGTGAAGCGGGCAGAGCACGAGTAGTGAACTTGCAGCACGCGAAGGCAGAAGATTTAGCGAACGTGCTGACGCAGATGCTGCAAGGAGCCAAGAAAGAGGGCGGCGCGGCGGGGCAGGCCAAGAGCGACATGTTTGAAGGCGAAGTAAAGGTTAACGCCGACAAAGCCACCAACTCGCTCGTCATTCTGTCGTCCTCTCGCGACTACGCCACAATCCGTTTGGTCATTGCCGAGCTCGACATGCCGCGACGGCAGGTCTTCATCGAGGCCGTCATCATGGACTTGGACGTGACCGATTCCATGAATTTGGGCACCTCGTGGCATGGCGGCTATCAAAGTGACTTGGGTGTTGGTCAGGCGGGTAACTCCACCTTCTTGGGCGGGTTCAAGGCGACGGACTCACTGCAGTTTCCGAAGACGACCGACGCCAACCTACTTCAGGGGTTGGCGCTTGGTGTGCGTGGTCCGAACCTGACAGGCACCGAGAATCTGCTCGGCGCGGGCATCAGCATTCCCGCGTTCGGTATCGTGATGAACGCGCTCTCTCAGAGCGGTACGAGCAATGTGCTTGCCTCGCCACACGTGATCGCCACCGACAACGTGGCCGCGGAAATTCACATTGGCAAGAACGTCCCACTTCAACAGAACCTAGGCGGCTTGAGCAGCCTAGCTGGCTTGGCCGGCACCGGAACCAACACCGCTACAGCGGGTCTGGGTGGGTTGGGAATGATGGGGATGGGCATGGGCGGATTCAACGCTCAACGTCAAGACGTTGGTATCAAAATCAAGGTCACGCCTCACATCAACAACGCCAGCCAGGTACGGCTCGAGCTGGAGCAGGAGAGCAGCGATACCGGTGCTCCTACTGGCGCTCTCGGGGCCGTGCCCATCATCAAGCGCACCGCGAACACCACCATCACGGTGGACGATCAGCAGACGCTCGTGATCGGCGGATTGATGCGCGACGAACAGCGTCGGAACGAGAAGAAGGTTCCCA
>JBLNFG010000806.1:0-8533 GCA_050263495.1 Myxococcales bacterium
GCTTCGACAACAGCTGCAGGCAGCAAATCGTCAAGAACCCTGATAGTGCGACCCATCCGTACCTCGGGGTCTGTAGTCACACTCGAACTGGAATGCGCATGGCTCTGGCTGAGTCCGATCTCTACACGCTGACTTTGTTGCGTGATGCGCTCCCCCGCGAGCTCCGCAAGGCGTTCGGGATCAGCGGCGAGTTCCAGCCGCACGCAGCGCCATTCCCCAGGGTGGCCCCAATCGGCACTCTGCAGGGACGCCCCGTGTTCCTCGCCCTGCTTGCAGGTAGTCGCTTGTTCGAGACCTGGCTCGCGGGATTGAGCAGCGGCTACGTCATCATGCCGACGGCCAGTGGTCTGTCGGATCCAACCAAGCGACTGTGGCCAGGACGCTCAACCGAGCTCATCGTGCTTCGCCAAGCACTGACCGTCTCCGAGAAGGGATTCGCCGCCAACTGGCCTGTCGAATCGCATGAAGGGCCTGCCCCAGGGCGCACTTCCGGGGTGGTAACGCGAGAACCCGCCGCGTACGTGGCCTACAGCGAGCGAGGATACGAGGTTTTGACGGCCGTAGAGCGACGCGAGCGACTATCAGAGCTCTCGCAGTATGACCTATTCCTGGATACGACCGAAGTAGCCGAGCAGGGGCGGTACCGCGCAGGCAAAAGGGATGTTGACGGAACAGTTGAATCGGTGCTCCTACCGCTAAACGAGGCCGCTGTGCTGGTGGAGTTGGTGCAGGCGCCCGGACCTTTGGAGTCGCGGCAGTTCCGCAGCGTCCTCGTAAGCCACGTCGAAAAGCTGGTCGAACGGGCTCGGAGCAAGATCGACGTTAGGCTTGGACGCTACAACTGGCGATCTATTCAGACAATCCGCGCGACGAAGGCATATCAGTTCCGACCACCGCCCAACATGAAGTGGCTCGTCCTGGTTGAACTGCGCGAGTCCGGCTGTAGGGCTGCTGAACGCGCACGCTGACGACGTAAACCACTTCGTCGACGGCGAGCTGGTTCCAACGTGAACGCGCGGTGACATAGTGGCACGCGCGCACCACACATGTGATGCTCGTCGACAACGATCGCGATCGTGATCCGATCGATGACACGCGGGACATGCGGATGCTCCGTGACTTCCGATCGGCAAACGCCGCGATCGATTGGCGGCACATCCCTTAGGTGAGCGTTCTTCGGAGCAGTCGAGGGCGCAATCGACGGCACATCGACACCACGATCACACGGTCGGTCGACACGCGTCCCAAATCCTCCATGTCGCTCGAAATCCTCAAAATCCTCGAAATCCTCCCGCGCACCGCGGGACGACTTCGTGACTCAGTCTGGCTCAAGACGCGAACACTCAGTTTTTTCGGGATTTGTGAACGCTCACTCGTGAGCGAGCACTTCGGTTATTGCGTATCTGAAGTGAGCGCGTTTGCAGTTGTGAAAGGCTCGCAAATCCTCAAAATCCTCGAAATCCTCCCGTGTCCCTCAAAAATCCTCCCTTTTCCCTCCCTGATCCCTCCCGATGTGCAGACTGAGTTCTGTCGGGCGACGCTGAACAGAGTCGCCCGAGGCAAGTCAGTCGAGCGAGATCGCGATTCAACGCATGCGGCTCCGCCCCACCGGACCCTCCCGCCTCAAGGCGCAAGGGACACGCGGAAGGGCTCGTGACGCCGCAAGCGCAGTTGGATCGCGCTGCATCAAGGTGTGTGTAGTTCGTAGGCATTCACAGTTGTGAGTGGAGGATCCGATGAGGCTTTCTCACATGTGCGCGCGTCTGCGCGCAGACATGACACGTGCGCGTTGGCAGGCGCAGTTCGAGGCAGCTCGAGAGCACGAACCCGTGCTCTCTGCATACGCAAGAATTCAAGACGTCATCGAGGCACTCAATCTTGATAGTCGAGTCGACTTCGCTGCTCGCTCTGAATCGATTTGCGCCCTGCTACGAGAGAGTCATCGCTATCCGTCGCAGTTCTGGTCGTCGGTATTGCTCGTGGTGTTCTGCCCGATGCTGCTGCGCCTACGGGCGCAAATCGGCGATTGCGTGCTCGAGTCTTCTGACGTGGATCAAGCCGTAATCGAAGGCTTTTTGACAACGGTTAGGATGCAGTCGAACCCTACCGCCTCGGGTGTCCTGCTAACGAGAATTTTTCGACAGACTCGGAGGTTTGTATTCCGACTCATCAACGCGGAACGCACTCGCATTCGAAATCAACGGCTGCTTGAACAACTCGCGCCGATGCTCTCGAGTTATGAGCACTGGCTGCACGACGCGTCCATCAGGGCTTCGCTTCTAGAGAAAGTAGTCTTGAGCTCAGTGTCGACGGACACTGTGGATCAGCGCCTGTCAGAGCGACAATGCGAAATGGTCACTGAGGCGTGGTTGCTACAGGTGCCACTGCGAGCCTATCTGTGTCGATCGGCGCACGACGCACCCGTCAGCGAGGTCACCTACCAGCGGGTGAAGCGCGAACGCAGTCGCATTGAGCGCAAGTTGCGACCGCTAATACGGTTGCGAATGGAAGACCTTCCGCCGAACGAGAGTCGGCTGGAAGCGTAACCAAGACAAGCAGACTAACCGGCGTCACACCCCAAGCATGGTGCTTGGGGCGCGCATCGACCGGTGTGTGTAGTACAGGAAAGAAGGACAAGTGGGTATGGCCACAGCATGGGAATCGGCAAAAGGACTGATCGAAAAGCATGCAGCCGCAAACGGAGTGTTCGTGCGACTCGCTAACAACGGAGACAAGGTGACAGGTGTCTTTTGCGGCGAGCCCTTCGCTCGAGAGGTGATTTGGACTGGGGACAAGTACGAGATCTATAACGCCGACAATCCAGCCCATCAAAGCACGGGCAAGCGTCCGAGCCTGAAGGTTGCCATTAACTTCTTCGTGCTGCCCGAGGGGGAGATGAAGATCGTCGAAGGCTCGACGCAATGGTTCAATGACCTCCTGAAGGTGCGGGAGAAGTACGGCCTCGAGAATTGGTCGTTCGAAATCGAGCGACATGGAGAAGCAAAAGATCCGAAGACCAAGTACAGCATTCTGCCGGAAGACAAGATCGACGGTCAGTTGAGGGCTCGAATCGCAAGTGCCGAATTGCACGATCTTACGGCTATGCTGCTCAATGTAGCTGATGCCAAGAAGGACGACTCACCCCCCGAAACGCTGATCGATAGCACTGCCGCCGCCGAGCTCGTCACTCGACTGAAAAGGTTAAGTCGGAACGACGTAGAGTCGATTCTCGGTGAACTAGGTGTCGAACGTGTGCGCGAGTTGAAGAAAGCCGATGTCGACCGTGCGTTGAACATCATCGCTAGGTACGAGAGCGGCGTGGATGACGAGGTAGATCCATTCGCCTAATGGTCCACGATCACTCGCCAAGGGGCGGTCGGTCCACGCTAGCCGCGAGCGCACACAGAGAAACACCGAAAGTGTACTCACCTCACCGCTCACGCAGAGAAGAGCTGGTGAATGTGCTGGCGGAAGGTCTGCTCGCGTTGCTACTCACTGATCAGCGCACGCCCAGTGGCTTCAACTCGACGTCGTTGATGGATATCGCTGGCAAAGTGTCTCGCGATTAGCCTCAGTGGGAGCGCCAGAAAGAACACGAAGGGTTCGCGTGGGCCGTCGCAAAACGCGGCTCACGCAACTCACACGAAAGGTTGGTAGTCGAGAATACCCCTACCCGCGCAGCCATCAGTCAGCTTGGCAGCATTGACGCGCAGCTTGCCGAGCTAGCGCAAATGACCGTTCCAGAGCTCGTCGCCAAGTACTTCGAACTCTGCGGAGAGCCAACCCGCACCCCGGAACAAGGCCTACCTGACAAGACGCCTGAACTGGCGTGTCCAGGAGATCGCTGAGCGTGGATTATCTCAAACAGTCATGCATCTAGCGTAACTACCCAAGACATAACCATACGAAGCACCCTGAAGGAGGGACTCCCATGATGAGTGCAACATTAGTAGAGCAATCCTTGAGTTCGGGTAGAGGCGGCCCGATCGTTCGTGAAGTGGACGGTATCGTCTTCAATCTGCCCTCGGCGACCCAACAGGGGGCGGAGCAGGCGCGAGTCTCTCTGTCCGACTTGGCTCGGTACTTGGGATATGCCAACAAGCAAAGCCTCGAGAGATTGGCTGACCGAAATGCAGCGGAATTGGCTGAATTTGGCGAAATAGCCACGGTGGCTATTTCGGTACAGCGCGGCTCGGTCACGTACCAAGCACTGGAGCCAACCTACAACCCCGACCAGTGCATCCTACTAGGCCTCGCGTCGCAGACGGAGGTGGGCAGGTCGATCAGGTTTCGGATTCTCAAGGCATGCAAGTCGCTCTTGGCCGAGTTCGAACAGAGACCACTAACACCAATTCGCCAGTTGCTGGCAATCGTTCAAGCACAGGCGGACATCGAGGAGCGGCAGCTGGAGCAGGAGCGACAGGCGGCAGACGCGCAACGGCGCATTTCCACCCTCGAGAGTTCTGAAGCAAAGCGCCAGCAAGCCGAGAACAATGCGTTTGAGTCGCTTCGGGCGCTGCCTCCACCAACGGTAGCTTGCCCCGACAAATCCCTGAGAGCGACCATCAACGAGTGTGTTAGGGCATATGCCATTTCCCACGGGGGCGGATCCGCATTTCGTGAGGCCTGGAGGAAGCTCTACCAAGAGTTTCGTGACCGACATCATATCGACGCGAAAGCGCGCGCCAAGAGTCGCGCTTGCGAACCGCTGGACGTTGTCGAGGCAGCCGGGCTTCTGCCCCAGCTCTATGCTGTGGCAATCGAGGTGCTTCGGATTGAGAGGGTCGCGTGATTGCGCGTTTGTTCCGCTCATGCAGGGAGTCCCTAGATCGAGCGATTGTTGGAAGCAGCGCGCTGGACACGTGCAGGTAGGTGGCGCGACCGCGATGTTCGACTCGGACATCGCTCGACAATTTCCCGACTCTCTACTTGCTGAGTTCTTGAAACAGAGCATCACTAGGTTTGCGGCGCGCGGAATTCCGCCGCGCCATAAACAGCAAAGGACATCGACAGATGAAAGCATCTGCGCGCGCCCGTGTGGCTGCCCAGCAGCTGGGCGATCTGGACAGGGAATTGGCTGCTATTGCCAAGATGAACACGCCCCAGTTGTTAGCCAAGTTCCGAGAACTCTACGGCGAACCGAGTCGCTCGCGGAACAAGAACCACCTCATCCGGCGACTCTCCTGGCGCGTTCAGGAGCTTCGCGAGGGGGGACTTGCTCCGCGGGCACTCGAACTCATCACACAACTTGGTGACCAAATGCCGGAACGCTGGGTGCGGCGCGTGCGGGGGGAGGTGGCTGCGCCAACGAAACGCGACGCACGATTGCCACCAGCGGGCACTCGACTATCGCGCGTTTATCGCGGCGCGACGTATGAAGTGATGGTGCTCGAGGATGGCTTCGAGTACCAAGGGAAGCGATATCGCTCGTTGTCCGCCGTAGCCAAGCAGATTACCGGGACGAACTGGAACGGGCTTACGTTCTTTGGTGCGGTACCTGCCACGGAGGCGTCCGAATGAATCGTCGTGTTCCAGTATCTGCGGTTCCACCAACGCGAAGGTGCGCCATCTACACGCGCAAGTCGACCTCGGCGGGGTTGGAACAGGAGTTCAACTCGTTGCACGCGCAACGCGAGTCGTGCGCTTCCTACATCGCGCGGCAACCAGGATGGACGCTGGTGCCCGACCAGTATGATGACGGCGGGTTCACAGGGGCGAACATCGATCGCCCTGCCTTCCAGCGGCTGATGGCTGACGTCGAGGCGAAGCGTGTGGACATCATTGTCGTCTACAAAGTAGACAGGCTTTCGCGGTCTTTGCTCGATTTCGTGAAGGTGATGGAGCGCCTGAATGCCGCGGGCGCTTCCTTCGTATCGGTGACCCAGAATTTCTCCACCGCTGACGCGATGGGGCGGCTGACACTGAATATGCTCATGAGCTTCGCGGAATTCGAACGCGAGATGATCGCCGAACGCACGCGGGACAAGATCGCCGCCTCGCGTCGTAAGGGCAAGTGGACTGGGGGACCCGTGCCCTTCGGGTATGTCTTGAAGGATAAGAAGCTAGCCGTGAACGAGGCAGAAGCCGCAATCGTGCGGGAGGCATTTCGCCTTCACGTGACGCACGGACAAATGGTGCTGGTCGCTCGCGAACTGACCTCGCGCGGACTCTTGCCTAGGCGAGCTTCCACCAGCAAGCCGAACAAGCCCCATTTTTGGACCAAGGACTCCATCGCACGGGTCCTCTCGAACCCTCTATACGCGGGCATCATCACCTGCGGGGACGACCAATGCCAGGGGGAACATGAACCACTGATCAATGATCAGACTTGGAAAGCTTCGCAAAGCATCCTGGCTGAACGGGTGCGCCTGCGACGCGACCACGGTGTCAACCATGACTACGTGCTGCGCGGTCTACTTCGGTGCGGACGCTGCGGCGCAGCCATGTGCCCTGGCTCGACGCGAAAGGGAAATCGCATTCATCGGTACTACCGATGCTCAACGCGCGACAAGCACGGCCGCGAGCACTGCGCAGCGGCACCGATGGCCGCCTCCGCCATCGAAAACTATGTCGTTGAGCGGGTGACCGAGATTGTCGGGGTAGGGGAGTTCGTCGAAGAAAGCTACGGCGAGCTCGCCAAGCGGCTTCAGGAGCGCGTCGAGCTTCTCAAGACACAGCAGCATGCTCTCGCGGATAGGATTGGCGAAGTTGGTGCTAGGTCGGGCAGGCTCGCAGACGAGTGGGTTAGTGCCGGCGTTGACGTCAAAGATGTGCTTGGACAGAGGCTTGCAACGGCAAGTGCCGAGTTGAAGCACTGCGAGCTGGCGCTCGCTGAAGTGCGAACGCAGCTGGCCATCCACCAGACCAGGAAGTTCGATGTTGAGTGGGTGGCGCGCGCCCTCTCCAACTTCCGTGAGGTCTGGGCAGTGATGTCGACGGTAAACCAGGGCCGACTGCTTCGCGCCCTGATCGACCATATCGTCATCGATCAAGACTCGGGCAAGGTGGATATCCACCTCGCTCATCTCGACGAACCGTGCGAGATATCCGAGCTGATCCAGGCGGAGGCGGCGCAATGACCAAATTCGGCAACACCATGGACGGCGAGGTATCGCGAGTTGTGTCCGGTGCGCTCGTTAGAAAGAAGTCGAAGCGCGTGACCCTTCTTACCGAGAAACAAGCGCCGCGCGTTGAACCTGCGCAGTCTGTGCGACGCCCCGCGGCGATTGCGCGGATGCTGGCGCTTGCACATCACATCCAACGAGCCCTTGATCGGGGACTGGTGCGCAACCGTGCGACCGTAGCGCGAAGGCTTGGGCTTACCGAAGCGCGCGTGACCCAGATCATGAATCTGCTGTACCTCGCACCGGATATTCAGCTGCGGGTGCTTGAGTTGGAGGCGGTTGACGGGGTGGAACCGACGAACGAGAAGGCGATGAGACGGGCAGCTATAACTGTGAGATGGTCGGAGCAGTCGAATTTCTGACGAGCTTCGCGAAGACAGGTAGGGTCAAGGAACTACCCGCCAGCGCCTCAGCCCTCGTCTAGAACGTACTGCTGCAACCCAGACGCTCCTATGGGGTAACCAACCAAACTCCCTCTCCAGCCGCGATGGTCTGCGCGCCCTAGAGCCCCTATTGAAGACCTCTCAAGTCTCGAGCAAGAAACGAATTGAGCCTCAGTTACCGGAGTACGGGCAAACGAATATTTGGTGCCCTTCAACTCTGAGCACTGTCCAGGACTTCAACAGTGGCTTGTGGTCTTTCCGCTCGTCCACCGAATCGATTCGTTGACCAGCACTCGGCGGGGAGTCCGCCTCATGGTATCCGACTACTTGGTCGTCACACTGAGCCTCGAATATTAGAGAGTAGCGCACTATTCCTCCATCACTATGCAACTTGCCGCATTTCGGTGCGGATACGTGACTCACGCGCTCCGCATCTTCTTGGCTCTTTCGTTCCGCGGGGCTGCCTTCTTCGGACCGGGCGTGTCCGAATGGGAACCGGATCGCTTGCCGACACTCGAGCTAGCGGTTCGTGATTCGTGTTTCGCCCCAAAAGGCAGCGATTGCTGCATTGGACTTTGCGATTCCGAACGTTTCGCCTTCCGACGTCCGACATTCCCTTGCGCAGGAATTGGATATTTGAGTCGGGATTTGCCCGCAAGCAGGTCTTCGATTGTCAGCAGTTGAAGTCGCGGAAACCGACCCCACAGTGACTCGTGGAAGCCGGCGCTAGCCGCTTCACGCACCATTTCGCGAGTTGGTGCTTCGAGCAGGATCAGTGCGCCAATGGTCGCTGACTCTCGATCGAGTACACCGCGGAGGTCTCGGACATCTGCAACCTTCGGGTGACCGGACTTTACCGACAGGGACCACTTCCTTTGGCTGAGCGTCTCCGTGGTCGAAGAAGAACAGCTTCCCGTCAATGCCGCGATCTCGACCACGCTGTTCTGCACTCTTATCGGGGCGTGCGCCGACCAACCCAAGAGCCCAGAACTGGAATTGGAATCGGTCATTCTTGGCCAGCTCCAC
>JBLNFG010000807.1:0-10347 GCA_050263495.1 Myxococcales bacterium
GCCGCAACGAAGCGAATGACAGGCTCGAACAAGGCAAAGAGTCCGCCTTCGTCGAGAGCCCGCTTGCGCTCAGCTCCCCGGTAACCGTACCTGGGCGTCTCGGCGGGCTTCACCTTCGACAGAAGCCCGACGAGAATGGTGATTGTAGTGGCAAAAGCGCAGACGAATCCCCAACGAATTGGCTCCATCATGATTGCCGCCCTGCAAACGTCCACGTCCAAGATCTTCGAAGCCAACACGATCGCCGACGCCCAAAGTGCGACGGCCGCACCTATCACCAGGTGCCCGGCAAAGGTAGCGACCAATGGGTCGAAGAAGTGGCGGTCGATCAGATGGATGCCAACCACCATCGGCACCGGAATGGCCCCAATCACGAACGCTTGGGCTTTGCCTTCTGCAGTCTTGGTGCGAACGACGCCTTCGAGGCGAGCGAGCTCGCGCAGGGCCAACGCCGCGTTCTCGAGCATCTCAGGCAAGTTGCCGCCACTGTTGCGCGCTACCTGAAGCGCGAGGACTGCCCCTGCAAGCGTGCGCGAGCCAACCCTCTTTGCGAATTGCTCGACGGCTCGGTCTAGGGCGGTACCTAGTTCGTACTCCTTGACCATGAGAGCGACTTCCTCGCTCATGGGAGCCGACAGCAATGACACCGATGCCGCAATCGATTCGCCCATAGACGGGCTGGCCTTGAGTCCGTTCGCGATGGCGACGAGCCAGGGTTCGATTTGGGCTTCAACCTCCGTCACTCGCTTGGCAGATAAACGCTCGAGATACACCTTCGGACCAAGGGCTACGAGTGGCACGAGGATGAGCGGGATCGAACTATCGTTGACGAAGGCAACTCCGAGCGCCACGACACAACCGGTGAGTTGAATGGTAAGGATCCGCGACGCAGGGTGACGCATTCTCAGGAACCGGAGCCTCGAATCGAGGTAATCGCGGTAGCGTCGGATTGCCCTTCTTCCTGCTTGCCCCTCGTCGGCGAAGTAGAAGGCCACGACGAGTAACCAGGCCACGGTGCTCAATAGGGCTGTCCCAAGGCCTATCCAAAACGTAGCCTGAGTCACAACACCGCTCCACCCTCGCAGAGGCCCTGGGCCAGAAATTGATCGAGGAATGATGGAAGATATCCACTCGCTAGGTACTCTCCGACGACCTTCTGACCGATGACAGCGCTCGATACCCGATAACTGAAGATCTCACGCAGCTCGACTTCACCCTCGTCAGAGAGTCCTACGACCTCAGCAATACTAGAGATGCGCCTTAACCCGTCCGAGAGCCGTGACTGTTGGACGATAAGATGAATACTCGAAGCGATCTGCTGTCGAATCGCTCGCACTGGCAAATCCAGGCCCGCCATCAAGCAAAGGGTCTCGACGCGCGCCACGGCTTCCTTTGGGCTATTGGCGTGCGTCGTCGTGAGCGAGCCCTCGTGACCGGTATTCATGGCTTGAAGCATGTCGATGGCTTCGCCACCGCGACACTCGCCGACGACAATGCGATCGGGCCGCATTCGAAGGGCATTCTTCACCAAGTCGCGAATGGTATACTCGCCCTTACCTTCGAGGTTGGGCGGCCGAGATTCGAGCGAGACTACGTGAGGTTGGCCAAGTTGAAGCTCCGCGGCGTCCTCGACGGTGACAACTCGTTCATGCGACGGGATCGCAGCGGACAACACATTGAGGAGCGTCGTCTTCCCGCTGCCTGTGCCTCCCGAGATGATGATGTTTTTTCGAACCTTGACGCAGCGTTCCAGGAACTTCGCCATCTCCGTCGATAGCGAGCCAAACAGCACCAGATCCGCCATTGTCAGCGGCTCTTTGGCGAACTTTCGGATTGTGATGCAGGGGCCCCTGAGGGCCAAGGGCGGAATGACGGCGTTCACTCGGGAGCCATCCTTGAGCCTCGCGTCTACCAAAGGCGTCGATTCGTCGATGCGACGTCCAAGCGGCGTCACAATCCGTTCGATGACAGCTCGCACGGAGTCGGCGTCCGTGAACCGAAGCCCGGTCAACTCCATTTTTCCGCAGCGCTCGACGAAGATGGTGTGCGGATCGACAACCATGATCTCGTTCACGTCGGGATCACTGAGCAAGCGTTCGAGGGGGCCGAGTCCAAGGGCTTCGTCGGTCAATTCGAGGATTAACTGCTCCTTGGCCGCTTCCGGCAACTTCTTCGGATCGCAATCGGCGACGATCCTACCGAGTGCGGCCAACACCTCCGGTCGAATGACGTCAGCGTTGATAGCAGCGCGGCTCATGGCCGGAAGATCCAAATTCTCAAGCAGGCGCCGATGGATCCCTCGTCGTTCGATCGGAGAGAGCTGCGCCATTAGTGCGGCCGCCTCGGACGAATGGACCTTTGCCTTGGTCGACGAGGGTGTCGTGGACTCGACCTTTGGTCGCTGCCCATTAGAGTCCTTCGAAACCTCGAGCTTCACCAGCCCTGTCACCTTGACCCGGACTAGGAATGCGCCTATGCGCAGCTCCGCATGGGGCTTCGGTACCACTCGCGTCGCCCGTTTGAGCAGTAGATCGTCAACGCCCGTGCCATTTGAAGACGTATCGGTGATCTTGAGCCCTTCCGCGCCCCACGCGCAGGCACAGTGCCGGCGGGAGACATTTTGGGCGGGCAGCTTGATATCGCCGTCACGGCCAAGCGTCACGGAGCCTTCAGCGCTTCTGATCTCACTACGTGCCCCGTCACTGCCTAGGATCTCGAACTCGAAAACTGGATGAGTCATGGCTTGGTCGTGGATGAGCTCTTGATGGTCTTCACTTCTGGAACAAACTCTCGGCCTTCACTAAGATCCCCCGAGTAGTCGATGTAGCGCTTGAGCGCGCTTGCAAGTCGCTCGCGATCTTGCATTGAAACCGCATCCACCACGGATGGCACGATGAGGACGACGTTCTCGGTTTCCCCCTCGGAATGGGTGTGACTCCCGAAGAGCACGCCAAGAATTGGGATCTGACTCAGGATTGGAAGCCCCGACTTGCCGCTTCGCTCGCTCTTCGTGCTGAGGCCGCCGAGAACGAGCGATTGACCGAGTTCCAGATTGACGATGGTATCGAGGGCCGCCGTGGTTCGCCCGGGAACGCCGGTGCCTTGATCGCTTTCGAGTTCGGAGACGTCGGCATGAATGCGGAGTTCGATGCGACCACTCTTCGAGTCATAGACAGGTTCGACCTCGATTTGTGACCCGTAGGGGATCTTCTGGATCCCGGTCGTCATCGCGCTCTTAATGGCAATATTGACCTCGCCACCACCGGCAAATGTAGCCTTCTCGCCATTGGCGGTGACCACTGCGGCTTGCCGCATCACCTTCGCCCACCCCGAACTTTGACCCATATCGAGCCTCGGAAGCGCTTGATTGCTGATGACGGCCGTCGCACTGTCGAGCTTGCCGGTCATGAGATCCATTGAAGTGCTCATGGTCGGAGCAACAGAACCAGGCCACCCGATCCCGATTTGATAGGCGTTGGTGCGGTTGAGCTGCACGAAATAGAAATCGAGGCGAATGTTGTCGCGAACTTCGACCGTTCCGAGGGCAGACTTTCTCGACTTTGGAACGTTGGGATCGGTGACCGTGATCTTGTAGTGCTTCTCCGTGCCGTCGCTCATCAAGAAGAGAAGTGTCGTTGAGCCGTCGCGAACGCCTACGATGACGAATTGACTGGCGTCTTTGGTCAGCCGGACATCGACGATACCCTTTGAGCCTTCCGAGTAGCTTTGGACGCCTTCACTTGGGATGACTTGCTGTTCACCGACTTCGAGTTCGATGGTTTCGGTTTTTACTGTCGAAACGACCTGTGGCGCTCCGGACGGTCGGGGGAAGCTGGCATTGGGGCCTTGTGCGAGCGCCGTTGACGCAGCGAGGAGGGCGACTGAAGCAACGAATGCGGCGGCAACCGGTGCATGGGCCCTTGGCTTAGTGAGCATTGATCCGCCCTCCCTTGGTGATTGCCATAACCGAGCCCTTGGACTGCTGGGGGTTGCGAGCGACCAGATCCTTCGAACCGGTCTCCGCAATCCCTTCAACGATGGTGATATCGTCGTTGTTGCGCAGGGTAAGCGTCAGCTTGCCCCGACGCATGGCTTCTGTAAGCACTTGGGCTTGTTCGACGGAGGCACTAACCGTTACCGTCGCACCTCGACTGTAGGTCTTCTCACTTGAGTCACCGCGCAGGGTCGTCCCGCCTACGGACAAGACCAGAAGATTCTGCAGCAGCGTATGGGTGGCCCCACTCGAGTCAGCAAGAGCGCCCATCGAAAGTAGAACGTCCACGTGATCACCGGGGCGCAAAAGTCCGTCAAAGTCTGCGGCCCGCCCATCAATCGAGATGGCTCGCATCCCGTTCGCGACGAGACCCGAAAGCTGGCGACGCTCAGCGAACTTCGCTAAATCGGACGAGAAGATGGCTTCGTTGGCCTTGATACCACCCGTCACACGTTGGCCAATGACCTGTCTTATATCAGCGGCCTTCACATGGCGGCTCTCGAGATAGGCTCGGGGAATGTCGCGCAAAGCGAGCTGCTTCTCGGTCAATGTGGCCGATACCGGGATGTCTTCAGCGGCCACGAGTACCGAGGTTTTGGGGCCACCGGAGACTTCGTCTTCCAGGCGTTGGGTGTAGAGATAGCCCAGTCCCACGCTGGCGAGTGCGGAGACTGAGCAGAGCAAAAGACCGAGTTGCTTCACGAAAAAGCTCCTACCAGCGCCCGGAGTTGGCGTCCGTCGCAACTTTGTTCATTCGAGTTGCGGCTCGTGGCCGGCTCTCGGGGACCTATCGGCTGGAGAGGTCCGATCGTCTCCGCAAATCGTCACCCGAGATCTGAAACCGTGACGATGACGCTGCCGGGGCGTTTCTCGCTCAGGTGGACAAGCAACTTGCGGCCGTCCTTTTCCGCTAGGATCATGCCGGCTTTCCGGCTGCTGACGCTCCAACCCTGGCGATCGAGCACGGACCGATACGACGCAATGACTACCGGCATCGGTTGGCCCTCGGTGCGGTAAGCGGCAACCCCGTACGGCATCTTTTCCTCGAAGGCGGAGAGGAGCCGCTTTGCGTTCTCGGGACGCGGGACACCGAACAGATCCCGCCCAGGCGCGTCCATATGCTTGGGAAACAGTTCATTGAGTTTGGCATCTCCTTCAGTCCAAAGAACCACGAGAGTCGTCGTGTTCGCCGAGCGACGTGCCACGGCATAGCGGAGCTGCCCAAGCGAGCGAAGGTTCTGATTTCGTCCAAACTCAAGCAAGCGGGATACGAGTCCTTCGGCCGTCATGTCACGACCGATGTCCAGGCAGCCAACGTAGCCGTCGGCTTCGCCTTGTTGACGGACGATTCCGGCTGAATCGAGCGAAGTTCCCGTTGAACTGGATTCAAGTTTTTCCAGTACTTGAGCTGGTAGGTCGATGTTCTTCACGGAGTGGCACAGATCGGCAAATCGATCGAGTGCCTCGGCTATCTCGAGCGGCGTCGATATGGTTGCGATGCGAATCTCGAGGCCATTCACGAAGAGCTTTCGCGAAGACGAGTGCGGTGAAGTATCACCAAGACCGGCCAATTGTCGTCCAAATCCACTGAGCGTCTCTCTGAAATGCGCCTGTGCCTGGCGCAGCGTGACAACCGTGACCACGGCAAGCAGGAAGAGCGCCAACCCCATGACTCTAAGAGTTGCATAGATGCGTCTCATGGCGGCTCCTTCACGGTTTGAACTGATTCCACACCGACGTAATCACGTCGTGTTGATCTTGGTGACGTACGTTGCAGGCGAGATTGTACTTGCCGCGGACAACGCTCTTGCCTGCGCCAAACATCGCGGGGCGCTCTCGCTCGATGAGCTTCTCCGCCTCGAATCGTCTGCTGATCGCCTCAGCCAGGAACTCAGCGACGAAATTCTCGAGCACGTGTTTCACCCGAGCGAGGTCTTCGGAACTCACTGGATTGGAGCCCTTGGGGTTCGACCCCTCACCAACGCTCTTGATGGCGTCGTCGATGCCTGTCGGGAGAAGGCTACCGTAATGGCTGTTACCGACCACGCCGTTGCAGCCGGGCGGCGGCGCCTCGCAGTTGTAGTTCAAGGCGTACTCCCAAGAACACCGGCGTACCTCTTGATCCGCGCGCAGCCGCGCGCCGGCAAGATCGCGTATGAAGAACATCGCCACGAACAGGATGACGAAAACTGGCAAGGCAACGACGGCTTCGACTGAAGCCGCTCCGCGAGTGTGGTGTCTGCAATACTGGGGCATCGCTCCAATTCCTTCAGTGTATGAGCAATTCTCGCCAGTCCTCGAGCAGTTCGAGTACCCGCGAACACTCCTGACCGGCCCGTTCAGCATTCTTACAGGTGGCGTGCAGCACCTGGTAAGCCTTGTCG
The DNA here is from genome assembly GCA_050263495.1 of Myxococcales bacterium. Taxonomy (GTDB): domain Bacteria; phylum Myxococcota_A; class Polyangia; order Polyangiales; family Polyangiaceae; genus FEN-1139. Next base: position 6,379 of record JBLNFG010000807.1, read on the forward strand.
TCTCCTGGGATCTCGAAACGCCTGAGGCGCCCGCGCCAGTTCATGTTCCACATCCAGGCGTCGCGCCCCTCGGTACCCTCGTAGTAATACTCCGCCTGCGCGAACGCGAACCCACCGAGCTCGCGCAAGCGCTCGAGGGGATTGGTCGGATCGGGCTTTCCCCAAAGGCTCAAACGCACGAGGCGGGCCGATTCGCGTTGGGTGTTACTTCCGATGGCAACCGTTCGCACTTGGAAGGGCTCATCTCCGAGGGAGACGTCTTTGACGATCGTCTTCGGAGACTTCTTGTTGCCGCCCTTTTTCGCCTGGCTATTCGGGGATTCCTTCTCGAGGTGCACATCCACCGGTTCACGCCGCTCGCGCACGCAGCTGAACACATGCGTCACCTGCCGGAAGCGCACGACGCGCGTTGGATCGGCCTCGTTCTTCGGAGGGGGATTGCGCGGCGGGCACTCATTGGAGCAGGCCGGCTGCACCCGGGTCAGATCGCCCGCGGGATGCACGTCCTTGTTGTAGCCTGGGAAGAAGCCATCGGTGGTAACCTGACCGCAATCGTTGCCGTCGAAGTCGCTCGTCCATCGCAGGTTAACATCGTTTAGTTGGCAAGGAAGCCGATCCCTCGATTCGTCCTTGCCTCCATCGTTGTCGCGAGCGTTGGAGAAGCTCGTCCGAAGGTCAGGTGCACCCCGAACCCACCCCGTTCCGTTCCACTTGTACTCGACCGTGCCTTCCTGGACTTGGTAGCGATAGCGTTTCGGAGCCGGAGACAGCGACGGATCGCATTGCTCGCGCGCTCGCGTAACGCCCAAGTCGAAGGGACCACCGGGCTGGCATTGCTCGGTGCAATTGCCAGAAGCGTCGGGCGTGCCGGCAATCCGCTCGGCGTTGGCGGCCTCACATTCCGTCGTCGTGGCGTCCTTCTCACGGCCTTCCAAGACACCTGCTGGCTCGGAGGCTTTGCAGGCCGTAGCCTTGTCGGTCTCGGGAAATCCCTTCGGGATGACCTGGCTGAGGTCGGGAAGGCTGTTCTCGCCGTCGCCGCAGAACCACTGTGAGAGCGAGCTTGTCAGGGATTTGATGGGGCTGTCGAGGGCTCCCGAAATCGCGCCCCACCCCGGCAACGGTGAAAGCGGAAAGCTGGCGATCTTCCAAGAAAGCCCACCAGCTCTGCCACAGAGGCCCTCGAAGCTATCGTCTTCGATCGGTAGGCGTTCGACGGTGGTCGTGGCGATGCCAGTTTCGACGATGTGGTCTTCCCGCGCGTAGAGGTTCGATTGAGCCATGTCATTGGCGATGCGAGGGGCGGATTCGGCAATCTGATTGCCCACGTCGTGCAACGTTTCGAGGGCACTAAACACCGTCGGCTTCACTTCTTCATAGATGGTCGATACAGTGGACTGCAGCGACTTCAGCGGTGGGATAGCGGCAAGACTTGCGCCCGCGGTGCACCAGGCCAAGCCCGCTGCAATGGCTACACCCACGATTGTCACGCCTTCGATCAGCTTCAACGTCACCAAGATCGCCAGCAGCGTGACCATGACCATGTTGATGAGCACGAGCACATTCATGATGCGGGCGTGAGTGATCGCGCCCGAGAGCGCCGCGGAATCGGCCGCGTCCTGCAGGTGTTCCCGATGTAGCACTGATTCGGCTGCTCCGATGGCGAGATACAACATCGCGACTGCGAAGACGGCGAAGAAGACGGCGATCAGCATCACGGCACCGCGGTCGTCTTTGGATGGTCGCGAGTGGCGCATTACTCAGCACTCTCAGAAAGGTAGCTTGCGCCTTGGTTAGGCAACGTCGCCGTTGCGGTCAGCAGCTTGAAGCGGGCATCGGCCCGGATCCACCCTTTGGTCTTGTACGCGAGGGCCATGCCGAGGGAGCCGTCGGTCGCAATCGACTCGAGTGTTCGGCACATGATGGTGCGAACCACCGGAATGGTACAATGAAAGAGGTAAGTGACCCGCGTCGTCACGGGCGCGTGTGACTGTACGGGGTCCATTGACAATTCCTGACTGTCCTCAGAGTCGTGCAGCGTCACGATGGCGGCAGCTCGCGTATACTCTGCGGCGAATCCGAGCTGTTGATCAGACGCTGCGACTAGTGCCCGACTCACGGAATCAGAAGATTCGAGGACACTTCCTTCGTTGGGGGCCAGCGCGAGCAAGGGCAAGAACGCCGCCGTTTGGATCGGAACCATGCGAGCACCTTGTTGGGAGACAATGCTGTCGACGATGGCGCTGCGCTTCGACCTTCTCTTCGAGACGCGCCTAATCCCGAGCTTCGATGTAATTGCGTCGAGATTGGACATGCGTGCGGCCTTGCCCTCGACGAGGCTGCCGCGCTCGGCGCCGTCGAACTTCTTCGGATCGTCGTGGAGCACTACAATGGCGGAACGAACTGCGGCATAAGCCGCATGCCGGACGACTGCCTCGGCCGCGCCGACCAAAGCCAACTGGCACAGAGCCAAAAAGAGGAGAAAAATCGGAAAGAACGCGATCAGAAACTCGACGTAGACCGCGCCGCGCTCGTCGTCCGAGCTTACCCGAGCCATGGCAACCACTTCATGAGGTGGGGCAGCCCAAGCACCGTCAGGATCGCAACGGCGATAGCCGGTCCCATCCGCATCTCGGTCATGACAAGCCCGTTCGTAGCGACTCGCCTTTTGAGAGCGGGCACGAGAGGGCCCGCGACCAACTGCAACGAGGTAAGTAGTGCGCGACTCAGTTGCCCAAGATAGGCCAGACGAAAGAAAGCAAAGACGCCGAGCAAGAGGAAGGACGAGAGCTCTACCTCGAGTCCGTGCATCGGCCCGAGCAAGGCTCCGAGTGCGCCAAAAAGCTTTAGATCGCCGCCACCAATGGCGGCCCCCTTGGTGGCCCAGTAAACGATCCCCGGTACGGCGGCGCAAACCAGTAGACCAACGACGCTCTCGAGAGCTCCCGCGATGCCGCTGAAGGCGCCATGAACGGCAACTCCGAGCAGCATCGCGGGTAGGGTCAGCTGGTTTGGGATCCGCCCATTGCGTAGATCCGTCGCTGCAGCGATGGCACCGACGAGGACGGCAATGGTGGCAATGAGCGAATTGGACATGATGGTTCTTCCTTCGTGCACGTAGCCGGTTGGCAGGAGGCGTTAGTCGCCCGATTTCGCGGGACCGCCTTGGCCGTCGCTCGTGATGACCACGTTGTCGTTGACCTCCTTTTCAGCGCTATTGATTTTTGCCATGATTGTGCCACCAAACTTCGACCAAGTGCCAACTGCTGCAGCGGCGATGAGGACGAGAATAATGACGTACTCGACGGTGGAAAGTCCGCGTTCGTCGTTAGCGAGACGGGACTTGCGGGCGATGGCGCGAAAGCGGTTCATTAGCGTGTTCATGGTTTGGGTCTTTCGTGGAAGTGACGATGGTTTTGTTGGCTTGAGCGAGTTCGACTGCATTGAAGGCACGAGCGCTTGCTTTCACGCCTGGCCCTTCGCTATTGCACCCACCTATCGGCAGCTCGGGGTCGATCGTCTCCGGTTATTTGAAGGTGATGATCGGAGATGAGGTGCGTGCCTTCATTGTTTCTCCGTGAAATGGGCAAGACAGTTGGTTCGAGCGTTCCTGTGAACGTTCCCTCAATTGGTTTGAAGGCTGTGGCCGTCGCGAGTGAGCGGTTGGAGTTAAGGGATTCCGAGCAAAATCCAGACTTGCTGAGCCATGAACATCCGCACCAGCGGGGCGCCGAGCGCCACCACTGCCAATGAGCAACCGACCGCCACAAGACTGAGAAGAACGGCGTACTCGACGCTAATGCTGCCCCGATCGTCCAAGTGCCACATTGTTCCAACTCCCGTACGTCGCTTCTATTGAGCCGAGACGGCCGCTGCCTTGGTGCCGGGATCTTGACGCTCCGGCTCTCGTGACCCCTATCGAACGCTCGGGCCCGATCGTCTCCGGATATTGGCGTCCCATGTGCGATT
>JBLNFG010000808.1:0-2988 GCA_050263495.1 Myxococcales bacterium
GACTCACCGTGCTTTCTTCGCTAGTGGCTGGGGATTTTGGGGAGTTGGCCTGGCCGCAATGGTGGTTGGATGCGCGGCACTCTATCCTACGTTGTCCACCCCAGTGCGCGGCGCCGTTTCAGTGGATCAATATGAGCCGCCTCCGCCGAAGGACATTCTGTTCGTGACCATCAAGTCTGCCCGAATACCCGTGAAAACGCGGGATGGCAGAAACTGGGATCAGGTTGGGGGGCACGCGCCCGACCCGTTTGCTGTTCTGTTCGTCGACGACAAGGAAGTCTTGAGGACTCCCGTTGTATCGAACACGCTTCAGCCCAAGTGGCCAACGCCTGAGCCGGTGAATCTCAAGGTCCCAAGCCGCGCAAGTGTCCGAATTGAGGTCTGGGACGACAACGCGCTCGTCTCCCACCCAATTTGCAACGAACGGGTTCATCGTATCGAGGAGGCCGTCGACCTCGGCGAGCTGGAGATCCCCTGCGAGAGCGGCGCGACAGTCGTCTTGAGCGTTGAACCGCCCAAGGCGCGGCTTGGTATCGGGCTCTTTTACGAGATGCGGGGCAAGGAGGCGTACGTGCTACGCGTCGTCGCGGCTTCCCCAGCTGGTCGCGCCGGACTGTTACCAGAGGATCAGATCCTCAGCGCTGATGGTCGAGCGGTTAGCAACATGATCGCTGGAGAGCTGCAAGGCATCTTCAACAGCAAATCGAAGGTGGGGGTTGAGCTCGAGGTCAAAGGCAGAGACGGAGAACGGCGCAAGCTGACTCTCATGGACGAGCCGATGTATCCAGTCAAAAACGAAGGCATTGAGCTCTTGACGGGCAAAAACCCAGATTAGCCGCGCCGCTCGCGGAAAGAGAGCGTCTAGGGCGCTGTTGGCAGCCCCCGCAGTGCCGGACAAGGTCAGCGCCGCCGTTGACGAAATGCACTCGCGTACCAAGGTGAATACGTGTTGGAAACCGAAGAAGCGCGACACGAATCCCCGACTGGAAGCATGTTCCGTCACGCGCCGAGCAGTAGTTTTCGAGTGAGCGGTGCGGACACACTGGACTGGCTGGATCGAATGCTCACCGGAGATCTCCGGGCCCAAGGTCGGGAAGCTCAACGCAGCTTGTGTCTGGATAGGACGGGCAAGATCCACGGTGAGCTCCTGTGCTGGCTTGGTCGACAAGAGGCGGACCTTGTCTTGACGGGGGGCGATCGTGGAGAAGTCGTCGATCACCTCTCTCGTCACATTATTATGGAGGACGTCGCCGTCGAGGTGACCACCAAGACCCTTTACTCATGCCACGGTCAGGATGCTGTGGGCATTGCCTCACAGCTGGCATCGATGGATGGCGTGCGTAGCGAACAGCTTCTTTGGCTGCTCCCCAACGACTGTGTCTGGCTTGTCCCAGCGGAGCAAGAGCCCGAGTGGTTGAGTCGCGTCGGCAGTCTGGGGATAACTGTCGGCGATGCGGAGGTTTGGGAGCAGCTTCGGATTTCGTCCGGACTGCCGCGCTTTGGCCGAGACTATACGTCGAGCGATACGCCTTCCGTGGCCGGCCTAGTGAGCGAGCTAGTCAGTCAGACCAAGGGCTGTTATCTGGGACAGGAGGTCGTGTGCAGAACGGTCATGCGTGGATCGGTTCGCGAACAGGTCACGCGCTTGAAGTTCGAACAGGCGCCGAGCCCCGGCGCGACAATTGGAGCAGCCACTGGTGAACTGATCGGAACCGTCACTAGCGTTGCCCGGCTCACGACGCAAGGTGCGTGGGCCATCGGCCGCGTCAAGACCAACGCAATTGAAGCGAGCGGACCAGTCACTGCGGACGGCATCACGGGACAAATCTCGCCGCGCGTTCTGACGGCTTGAGTGCTAGGTTCGGCGCTCTCATGGCTGCAACCAACCATACCGCTAAAGAACCCCACGCCACGACTGTCACTGCCTCTGGGTTGCGGGTCGCTAACGACGCGCTGGGGCTCGTCGGGCAGACGCCGCTGGTTCGGCTGCGCCCGTTCGAGACCAAGAAGAGTGCACGCATCTGGGCAAAATGTGAGTTCCTTAACCCCGGTGGAAGCATCAAGGACCGACCAGCCTGGGCCATGATTGCCGAAGCCGAACGGAGCGGGCAGCTCCAGCCCGGTGCAACGCTCGTTGAAGCGACCAGTGGCAACACGGGGATCAGCTTGGCCATGATCGCAGCAGTTCGCGGATACCGTTGCGTGCTGGTCATGCCTGAGGACATGAGCGTGGAGCGCAGGAACATCCTCCGTGCCTACGGCGCAGAGGTGGTGCTTACGAGTATGCAGGAGGGCATGCGCGGTGCGGTGGAAAAGGCCGAGGAGATCGTCAAGCGAACGACTGGCGCGATGATGTTGCAGCAGTTTAGCAATGACGCGAACCCGAACAGCCACGAGCTCGCCACTGCCCGCGAAATCCTGGAGCAAACGAGTCAGCAGATCTCCGCCTTCGTCGCGGGCGTGGGCACTGGCGGTACAGTGACGGGGGTCGGCAGGGGATTGAAAGCGGCTTTAGGAACACAAGTCCAGGTGATCGCGGTGGAACCAGAATCGAGCGCCGTGCTAAGTGGAAGAGCCCCGGGGCTGCACGGAATTCAGGGGCTCGGTGCGGGGTTCGTGCCACAGGTGTTCGATCGGAGTGTCATTGATCAAGTACGCACGGTAACCGAGCCGGAGGCGGAACGTGCCATGCGGCGGCTAGCACGTGAGGCGGGCCTACTTGTCGGGCCCTCGTCGGGTGCCAATGTACATGTCGCGATAGAGGTTGCGCGAGAGCAGGGGATTGGCGACGTTGTGACTATCCTCTGCGATTCTGGGGAGCGATACTTGGTTTGAGAGATCCGATGAACCTTGCGCACAAGCCAGGCTCAAAGACCCAAGTTGTGCCAACGGAGATCCACTGGTCATCCGCCCAATGGCGCCTTTTCGCAGGATTCATGCTAGTGGCCCTGAGTGTCTAGCTTCGAAGATCAGCAATGGATTCCTGAG
>JBLNFG010000809.1:0-7993 GCA_050263495.1 Myxococcales bacterium
CCGGCGCTTGTAGTAGGGACTTCAAACCGTTCGGCGATCTTGGTCCGGCTGAGCCATACCGTGTCGCGTGTTGTTCGGACTACTACGGGATCCCGGACCCAGGCGCGCAACCGCCACGCCCAATGGAGTTGGTGGACGCCGGTCAGCAGCGAGTTCGGGCAGCGAGTTCGGGTAGCGAGTTCGGGCAGCGAGTTCGGGCAGCGAGTTCGGGAACCGGTACTACCCAACGCGGGAAGTGTGCTCTGCACGACGAAACGCGCGGACTTTGCGCAGTGGTAAACTGCAATTGGCTTTGGTTTCCTGCAGTATCGGGTTCGGCCCACCGCGCTGGAACATCCGCATTTTCAGCAAGTTGATACAACCGTCACCCATGGGTTAGGTCCGCACCAGACTCGGAAAGCCAGGGCGGCTGCCGGACGAAACTATGCTAAAAGCGCGGGCGACCGTGCAATTGCGGCGCCATCGAATCCAGCATCGCGCTCGAGCCGCGACACGAGTCGACTAACCAAAGGGAGACTGCGCACCGTGCGAACCAAGCCTTACGGCACAACAGGCAAACAAGTCAGTGTTATCGCCTTCGGCGGAATGCGTTTCGAGAAGCCGGACGACGTAGGGGCTTCGACGGCTCTTATCCGCTATGCGCATAGCAAGGGCATCAACTACTTCGACACGGCTCCGTACTATTGTGACGACAAGAGCGAACCTCTCTTTGGTCAAGTGCTTCCGCACCTTCCCCGCGACAGCTTCTATGTTTCGACGAAATCTGCGGAACACACCGGCGAGAAGCTCCGAGCACAGCTCGAGCACTCGCTGACACGTCTGCGACTGGACCGCATCGACTTCTTCCACATCTGGTGCCTGATGAGCCTTGAGGACTGGCAATCTCGGCGGAAGGGCGGCGTCTTGGAAGCGGCGCTACGCGCCCAGCAGGACGGGCTAATTCGGCACATTGTCTGTTCGTCTCACTTGGAGGGGGATGGCCTGGCAACTGTGCTCGAAGAGGGCAATTTTGCGGGCGTTACGTTAGGGTACAACGCTATCAACTTTCCGTATCGCGAGGCCGCGGTGCGAAGAGCCGGAAGCCGCAAGCTCGGCATCATGGCGATGAACCCGCTATCGGGTGGCCTCATTCCAAAAAACGCTGAGCGGTTTGCGTTCTTGGCGCGCCCGGGCGATGCCTCCGTTGTTGCCGGCGCACTCCGGTTCGTTGTATCAGATCCCGATCTGACAGCAGCACTGGTGGGATTCTCACGAGTCGAAGAAGTCGACGAGGCCGTAGCAGTCGGCGCTGAGCCTCCCTCTGATCTAGAGGTATTGCGCGCTAAACTTCGAGAGCATATCCAAGACAGCTACTCCGACGTGTGCACGGGCTGCCAGTACTGCCTGCCTTGCCCCGAAGGGATCCCCATCCCCAAGTACATGGATGTGTCTACGACCATGCGACTCGCCGGTGGAGATCGAAAACAGGCGCTCGAGCGCTTCAAGTGGCATTGGAGTATCCAAGAGGATTTTGCCAAGCGTTGTACGGAGTGCGGAACCTGCGAGGCGCGTTGTACTCAACACCTGAACATCATCGAGCGGCTGAAGGAGCTGCCAGTCCCGGTTATGTCCGCCGCAGAGTGAGTCCGAAAGCGCGCAACAATCGTGCGTAGCCAGGACTCCCAAGCTCCCTTGGTTCTAGGCCGGGCCGGATCAGCTAAAAGGATAAGTGTTCGCGCGAAACCCAGCGCTGGATGGAGCCTTCAACCTGGCGATCGCGGCCAGCTTGCGAATACCGCACTCGGCACTGCACCTGAAGCGCTTCGCCGGAATTGGCACAGGAGTGCCAGCATCGGAGCCTTTTGTGCCCTTTGCTGTGCGTGGGACCCGATCCAGCTTCGATAGAACCACTGGTCGGCCCCACCTCTAGTCACCCTAAAGGACGTGCTGCAGCGCAATGCCGTTCCCACGTTTCGGGAAGGGCTTGCTCGCAAGCCCTTTGGCTCAAAAGCTGCCCAAAGCACCTGTTCGGACGGGCAAAAGATCGTGCCCTGGTAGCGATAGCTCTTGCTACCCGAGGGGAGATTATCGAATGCTCTCGGTCCGCGAGGGAACGCTTGCACACGAGCACCCCCTCAACCAGCTGGAACCATTCGAAACACCAGCAGGATCTAAAGGAGACAATTTCATGCGTATCGCTCTCTTGAGCTGGGAAACTCTGCACTCCATCTCCATTGGGGGAGTCGCGGTTCATGTAACGGAGCTTGCGGCAGCACTAGAGCGAAAGGGGCACGAGGTTCATGTTTTCACGCGCATGAGATGTCCTGGAGATTGGCACTACGACAGGATCCATGGAGTGCACTACCACCGCGTCCCCTATGGCGGGAACGCGGACTTTATTGAAGACACGAATAACATGTGCCGTGCCTTCGTCGGTGCTGTCTTCCAAACCGAAGACTACATGGGGGCGCACTTTGACATCGTCCATGCCCACGATTGGATGACCTCCAACGCGATGGTTTGGATCAAGCAGGGACGCGGTCGAAAGGGAATTCTTACCATTCACTCAACCGAGTATGGCCGTTGCGGCAACAACTTTTACGGTGGGCCCTCACGCCGCATCATGGATCACGAGCGGCATGGCACCTATTGCGCAGACCGGGTGATTACCGTCTCCTGGGCTCTTCGCGGCGAAGTGCAATGGATCTACAACGTGCCCGATTGGAAAGCCCACATGGTTTACAACGGGATTTCGTACCAGGCATTCGACCATTGGCACGATCCCAGCCAAGTCAAAGCCAAGTACCATATTGGTGCGATGGATCCCACGGTGCTGTTCGTAGGCCGTATCACGGCGCAGAAGGGTCCCGATATCTTCGTCCAGGCCATCCCCTACGTGCTGCATTATTACCCCAATGCAAAGTTCGTGATCACCGGGGACGGCGACATGCGCGGCCTGGTACAACAACGAGCACAGCAGCTAGGCGTTGCCCATGCTTGTCGGTTCTACGGGGTACTGCCGCGGCACGATTTGATCGATCTGTATAAATCAGTGGATTGCGTCTGCGTTCCCAGCCGCAACGAACCCTTTGGCCTCGTGGTGCTCGAAGCTTGGGCGGCAGGTAAACCGGTCGTCGCGACACACATTGGAGGTCCGTCTGAATTCGTATGGCATGACGTAACGGGATTCAAAATCTGGCCCACCCCCGAGTCGGTCGCCTGGGGCCTCGGCAGCTTGTTCGCCAATTTCGAGCACGCGCGCTGGATGGGCCAGAACGGACGTCGGGCTGCTGAGTCTGCATTCTCGTGGGACACCATCGCGGACCAAACCCTCGGCGTCTATGCCGCAGCATAGACGTGCGTGAACAAACCGGCCTCCGGTCACGCCTTCTGCGGCTGATCGCTTACCGCCGGATCGCTGCTCAATTCGCGGTCGAGTTCGATGTCGTCAAAAGATGCGGGATCATCGATCGCTTCAAGATGAGTGAACACGGACGCGTTGGGTACGGCTCGCCGCAGTGAGCGTTCAATGTCCTCGAGCAAGCCGTGGCCACGTTTCACGGTCCAATCGCCAGGCACAAGCACGTGCAACGAAATGAACCTGCGTGGGCCCGACTGGATCGTGCGTAGGGCGTGGAACTGAACAGTCGGGCCAAAGGTCGACAGCACTCGCGACACAGCCTCTTGCTCCGCTTTAGGTAATGCCTGATCAAGTAATCCGGAAGCGGAGCGCTTGAGGATCGAGACGCCGGAAAAGACGATATTGAAAGCGACCAAAAGCGCAATCAACGGATCAAGCCGCTGCCACCCGGTAACCGCAACCGCAACCACCCCCACGAGCACGCCCACCGACGTCCAGACGTCGGTCATGAGGTGGCGAGAGTCGGCCTCGAGAGCAATTGAGTGGTGCTTTCGTGCGGCGTTCAGCAGCACGCGCGCCGTCACGAAGTTGACCAGCGACGCCAAGGTCGAGATAGCAAGACCAAGCCACGGTTGCTCGATACCAGCGGGCGCCATTAACCGCCCGATCGCGGCCCAGCCAATTCCCACGGCCGCCAAAAGGATGAGAGCTCCTTCTACCCCACTGGCGAAGTACTCTGCCTTGCCGTGGCCGTAGGTGTGTTCCTCATCCGGAGGTTTTGACGCCACCGTGAGCATCGCGAGAGTCATGGCCGCCGCGACCAGATTGACCAGGGACTCGAGGGCGTCGGACAAGAGCCCCACGGAGCCAGTCAGCGCCCACGCGCCGGTCTTGAGCGCAATCGTGGTCACCGCCGCCGCAATCGAAAGCCACGCAAACTGAGTCAGCCCGCCGGATTTGGACACCCGACCACCCATATCATGTCCTCAACGTGCTGTCGCGGTGCTGCTCGTCTGCCCAGTCGTGGCCGTCACAACCGAAGGCGTCGGAGCCGCGCGCGATGAGGGCTATCCAGGGTAAAGAACTCGGCTTTCACCTGAATTGACTGGGAGCAAGACCTTTCTAGTCTCCGCGAGTAGAGCGGCGTGAAACCGTGGCTATACTCACCGAGCTATGGAAGAACTCGTTCGCCGGGCTAAGAGTGGAGATCAAGCCGCACTCGAGAAGCTGCTCGCGACAGTTGCTCCGTCGATTCAACGTTTCGGGATCCGGATGTGTAAGGATCGGCCCGACTCCGAAGATGTTCTGCAAGACACGCTGATGACGATCCTTCAACACCTACCGGAGTTCGAAGGACGCTCGTCATTCACCAGCTGGGTCTTTGCGCTAACCCGAAGTGCGTGTACGCGGCGTCGCCGCGGTCTGAAAAACCAAATGGGGGTAGAGCTGGATCCTGCAACGGCGGTGAGCGAAGACAGTCTTACCCCAGAACAAGGGGCGGACGCGCGCCAAATGAGCCGCATCTTGACCGAAGCCCTGGATGCGTTGCCAGCCGATTATCGCGAGGTGATTCTGTTGCGTGATGTCGAGTCGCTCACTGCACCAGAAGCTGCCGAAGCCCTCGGAATTTCGGTCGACGCGCTGAAAAGCAGGCTCCACCGCGCACGGCAAGCACTCCGCGATGCGCTTCGCCCCGTACTCGAGCCTAAGTCCATGCCGACCACTACGAGCTGTCCGGACATCATGTCGCTCTGGTCCCGTAAGCTCGAGGGTGATCTGGACGCACTCGATTGCGAACAGATGGAAAAGCACCTCGCCCATTGCCCCGCCTGCGAAAGCGCCTGCTCAGCGCTGAAAACGGCATTGCTCGCATGTCGTCGAGAAACCGCTAGGGACGTGCCAGTCGAGATTCAAGAACAGGTTCGCTCGGCTCTGCGACTCTGGTTGAACGGGCAATCACAGACGGGGTGACCCGGAAAAAGTCTCAACGCTGGTGTCCAAAGCGCACGTCCAGCCCTGGAATGTGTGAAGCCATGGCCTCGAGTGCACGCAGGCTCGTGGCGCTCTGGCCCAAGTCGGCGGAGAAGGTCCCGGGTTCCACTTGGTTCTCCCAACCCCAACGCGTATGACACGCATCACCGGTGAGTAGCACTGGCCCCTTCGGCGTGCGCACTAAGAACGCGACGCTGCCTGGGGTGTGACCTGGCACCCAGATTGCCCAAGCCGTCCTGTCGCCAAACAGATCGATCACAGAAAGCTGTTCCGGCTCCGTACTGGCGGCGAAATGCCACTCCCGTAACGGAGGCTTTCCTTCGAGTTCGGCGTTGGTTGTACCCTGAACTACGGCGTTCAAGAATGCCCGCTCGCGCGTCTCCCCTGGGCCCACATAAAGCGGCGTGCTTGGAGGCAAATCGCGTGAACCGAGTACGTGGTCGAGGTGAAGATGAGTAAAGAAGACTCCACGTACGGGCTGATCGATGTGCTTCAGGTAGTCACCCAAGGGCTCTCGCACGAGAAGGCGCTCGAGATGCATCGCACTCTTAATCAAACGGTTGACGGGCACCTGATTGGGCTGATCGCGAAATGCCTTCTCCACGCCCGTATCCACCAGATAGAGACCCTGGGTGGGGTGGATCAACGCGTGAAAGAAGATCCCTATCGGCTCCATGCCGGGCCCGAGCTTCGCCGCTTTTGCCTTAGGGTTCTCGAGATTGATCAACCCGCTTCGGTCTACCTGCCAATCCGCGGAATCTACGGTATTGACCTCCACGGGTCCTGGTTCAGCGGCAATCTCGAGCATTGCAGCCATCGTAGTCGGCGTGCCAAGCGCTCCGTCCGCGACCGGATGTGTCGTGACGCGGCAGCCACCGGCCCCGAGCAATAGCGAGCAGAGGGCCAGACGAACCAGGAGGCGGCGCGTTGAGTTCGCTAACGTGCCGATCGGGGAGAGAACACGCGGCGCTTTAGAGTGAGTGAAGCGATCCATGGGTGTGATTTGGAGCATGCACTGCCGAATGGAAACTGACCATTTTCGGATAGTGCCATCCGAAAGTGGATAGGGTATAATCGGCCTAATTTCTGATGGTTCTAGGGCCATCACGGACTGAGGCCGCTGGGCCGCTGTTCCGATTCATCTAGAGGTCACCGATTTCGACGCCACTCAAGCCGCAGCCCACTCGAGCGAAGCTCTCAGGTCCGCAACGTGTCACCGACACGCAAACCAATCTGCCCCGCGACGATGCGCGAGGCGGCACGAGTCCAGCTCGCTTGACTAGGAGCCTTCCGTCTGAAGGACTCGCTTGGGATGATGTGCGGCTCTTTCTTGCCGTTGCAGAATCGAAGAGCATCAGCCGAGCGGCGCGCGCGCTGAAACTGGGTCAACCCACGGTGAGTCGGCGCATCGCGGAATTCGAGGCGCTGCTCGGCGAAACGCTGTTCGAGCGTTCTGTCGAAGGGGTAACGCTCACGACCTTCGGTGAGCAACTGGTGCTTCCGGCGCGGCGCATGTCGGAGTGGGCGGGTGAGTTAACTCGAGCTGCTGCGCAAGCAGAACCGTCGTTGTCCGGCGTGGTGCGGGTCACGGCCCCACCGCTCATCGCGATGGCACTTCTGCCAAAACTGGCGCGGCGTGTGTCTACTCGCTATCCGCAACTGCGCCTAGAGATTCTGTCGACCATCCGCAACTTGGACCTGGCGCGCGGAGAGGCTGACCTGGCGATTCGCTCGCGAGCGCCAGACAGTCCACAGCTCCGTTCGCTGCACTCCCTTCGGCACAGGCAACGAGTCTACGTAGCGAGGCGTCTCAAGCGGCGCCTCCCGGTCAATCCCACCGCGGCCGACTTGCCTTGGCTTGCCTGGACGCAGGAGCTGGATCACGTGCCACCCAATCCTCAGCTGCGCGCACTGATTCCAGACTTCGCGCCGGCACTTACCACGGACGATATCCTCGTCATGCTGCAGGCGGTTCGCACGGGCGTGGGCGCCATGGTTCTGGCCGATCCAATCGCACGTCTGTTGGGCGATCCGCGACTGGTTCCGCTCGACCTCGATCTAGGGCCGCACGCAAGTGGTCAGACGCACATCGTCGCAGCGAGCTCAGCCCTCGGCATTGCGCGCGTGCGGGCCGTCAAGGACGCGTTAGTTCGTCTGATCGAGCAAGAAACGTCCGGCGCGTGATTGACCAACCGCGACGCTCAAGAGACGTCCGTAGCTCGGCGGCCAGGACTGCGTGCTTGCCCGCACTCGCCAGTGGCATTGGGACTACGCCGCGGAACGAAGGATCGCCGCCCAGTGCCGTAGAGTTCCCGTAGCTGCTCGAACGTATGCACGCCCGAGTTCTCAGCGATACGTGCATGGCCAGTACAGAGATGAACCGATCGGCTGTCGTAATTCACCTCTGTTACCCGGTAGTTGGACGCGAACTTGGTGCCCGGACGGAAACCCTCACAGACCTCACAGCGCTTTTCCATGACGAGATCATGCCAGCGTCGAACCGAGCCGGACAAATTTGCGCATCCGGGACTAGGAAACTCGACCCCAATCGCTTCGTTTGCTCCCTAGTGCCGCTCGCCGAAAGTCCTGCCGGACTTTCGCCACCGCTGCGCGGAGCGGCTTCGCCGCTGCGGCCCTCCTCGTTTTCTCGGGGTTTCACCC
>JBLNFG010000810.1:0-5859 GCA_050263495.1 Myxococcales bacterium
GCGACGAGTATGTCCCAACCGCAAACGATCTACGCGAAGTCGTACTGCGCCTGGGCGAAGCATATGCCCCCGCGCTACTCGACCTCGCCGAGGCTCTGATTGAAGGCAACGAGCTATCGGAGGCGAGCGAGGTGCTCGACACCGCTGAGCGACTTCAACATCCCTTACCGGGTTTGGTCCATAACGCGCGCGCTTGCCTGTTTGCCAAGCGAGGGGCATACGAGCAATTGAAGAACGAACTGGTTCGCGCCGCACGCATCGACCCTCAGCACTATGTTCTGCTCCGAAATGCAAGAGAAGCAAAGCGCTGGTTCGACGTTGGCGGTCCGGCGAGCGGCACGCTGCCTGATTTGCGCGTGAGGCACGATTTCGAGTTGTTTGAGCGCACTGAGCAGCCGGCGCTACCCGGACCGATTCCGCTCGAATGGCTGGGATGGCAACGAGCCAACCCCGTCACCTTGCTTCCCTCCGAGCTGGCTGCCGGCGTCGCGGCGGGCCCGAGCACACCCGGCTAGACCGAAATCAGTCGTCGAGCGGCGCGAAAAGGTGCTCGATCTCGGCGAATTCCAAGCGAGTTTTCTCGGCGCCTTCCACGGACGAGAACAGCGAATCCGAAAGCCATTGCTTACGACGCTGCAGTCCGAGCATGCGCTCCTCAACGCTGCCAGCGACTATCAAGCTGTGCACGAACACTGGGCAAGTTTGACCAATTCGATGGGCTCGATCCGTCGCTTGTGCTTGGGCAGCCGCGTTCCACCACGGATCGTAATGGATAACGGTATCTGCCCGGGTCAGGTTGAGCCCAGTGCCGCCTGCCTTTAGACTGATCAAGAATACGTCGACCTTGCCTTCTTGGAACTGGTCAACGCGCTTTTGGCGGTCCAGCACTTTTCCGGTCAGTGTGGTGTGACGGATTCCACGTTCCAGCAGCCCTTCCGATAACAAGGCAAGCATTTGCGCGAACTGGCTGAACACCAACACACGTCGTCCTTCGCGCAATTGCGCTGACAATAGCTCGAAGAACAGTTGGCGCTTTGCGCTGTTTTGAACTCTACGAGCAGAAGGCAGGCGCACTAAGTTGGGGTCACAGCAGATCTGGCGAAGTTTGGTTAGCGCATCGAGGATGGTAATCGCGCTGCCAGTAAGCCCCTTGCTATGGATGGCCTTTCGAACTGCGGCATGGGCGGCCAATCGAATGCTCTCGTACAAATCTCGTTGATCGCCTTCAATCTCAACCGGGCGCACCAACTCGGTCTTTTCCGGTAGTTCCTTGGCAACATCCTCCTTCATCCGGCGCAGAACGAAGGGCGTGACCCGTTCGCGCAGCGCCGCTAGCCGAATTTCGTCGCCATTACGTTCGATCGGCATACGAAATCGTCGACGGAAACTAGCCTTTGAGCCGAGCAGCTCGGGCATTAGGAAATCGAAAAGTGACCACAGTTCGTCGAGGTTGTTTTCGACGGGAGTACCGCTCAAGCAGAGCCGATGGCGAGCCTGAAGAGACTTCACGGCGCGAGCGGCCTGACTCAGGGGATTCTTGATTGCCTGAGCCTCGTCCAGTATCAAGTAGTGGAAGTGTTGCGCACCCAACAGCTCGAGATCGCGGATTAGCACCGGATAGCTGGTTACCACGACGTTCATGTCGGGAATTTTGTCCTTGTGCGCCAGCCGCTGGCTCCCGTAAAAGACGAGGCACGATAGCCTCGGATAGAAGCGATGGATCTCCCGCTCCCAGTTTCTGAGCAGACTGGTCGGTGCAACGACTAGCGAAGGGCAATCCATCGCGCCTCGCTCGCGTTCACCGCCGAGTAAGGCGATCGCCTGCAGGGTCTTGCCTAAGCCCATGTCATCAGCCAAGACCCCCGACATGCCAAGCTCGCGCAACCGACTAAGCCAAGTAACCCCTTCGGCTTGGTATGGCCGGAGCATCACGGTTAGGCCCTGCACCGGCGCAAGCTGCGGGACGGAAACGGGCTCCAGCAGCGTACGTCCACGCGAGAGAATATCCGCACTCGCGGGCGCCTGCTCGCCAACACCGGAATCGCAACTGAGCTGCTCAAGCCTGGCAAGCGTCGCGGCCTGATTACGTGCCGCGCGAATCCGACCGTTCTCCGTGCGGTCTCCTCGATAGAGCTCGAGAAGGACCTGCAGCAGCGAACGAAACCTCTCTGGAACAATGGTAACGTAGCGGTTAACCCCTACGGCAACAGCCCGTCGACGCGCCGGCATCCGAAGCATTGACTCTAGGCTCTCACCTTCCCCGTGGCTATCGATCAAATCGAGCAGCGCCGGCAGCAGGTCGATGCGCGTTCCATCCACCTCGATCCCCAACTCCACCCCGAACCAGTCAATCTGCCCCTGTTCTGGTTCGATAGACAGCGTCCACGGCGGGTCATCGTCTACGACCTGATACGGGTACGCTGGATCGATCTGGACGTCGCAACCAAGAGCGGTGAGCTGAGGCACTGCGAAGGCGGTAAACGAGCAGAACGAGTGAACGTTATGCGCGGCCTGAACCAGGTAGTCAGCGGCAGAGTCGAGCGGCGCGAGCAACTCGTCGAACTGATCCACTTCGACGGCACCAAAACTTTCGAGCATGCATTGGAATCGGACCTCAGCAGCTCGATCGCGGGCAACGGGACTAACGCCCATCTCAGTGGAGACGAAGAAGCGATCCCGTGGGTCATTCGACCGCAGGCACGTCCCCGAGTAGTCGAACATGACGCTGATGACGGGCCAATCCCGCTCGACCTCCGCGCCGTCGCGCTCCTGCATGAATCGCTCAAGAAATAGGCGAATCCGGGGCACGAAGGGCATTGTCCCTCTGGTCGGGGTGGATTCGCATTCGAGAGCCATCGGCTGGGTTACAGCAGATTCTCCGGCCGCTGTCGACGAACAGGTTCGCCGTGGTTCGGCGCCGCCCCCAGCGTGTCGCGCACGCTTTGCGCAAGAATTGCCTGGCTATTCCGAGGCCTGACCTTGCCGAGGGGGTATCCGGCGTGCTTTCCTTGGATGGATTCAAGAGATGCGAGTGCCGCCATTGGAAAGACCATGACCGAGCTGCAGTCGGGCGTCTTGCTCGGTCGCTACGAGCTACTAGTTCGAATCGGACGCGGCGGAATGGCCAGCGTCTGGGTCGCCCGCGAGCGGTCCGCGATCACCGGCACGCAACGCCTGGTTGCTGTAAAGGCAATGCTGCCGGAACTCGCAGCGCACTCCGAGTTTCGCGCAATGTTTCTGCGGGAAGTGCAGCTTATCCAAGCTATCAACCATGAGCACGTAGTCAGGGTCTTCGAGGTCTCAGAAGATCGCGGCGTGCTCTACATGGCGATGGAATGGGTGGAAGGTGAGTCGCTCCGCAACGTCATTCGGGCAGCCAAGACGCGTGGCGCCTTGCCGCCCGAAATCGCTGTCAGGATCGCGGCCGATGCTGCGGCGGGGCTGCACGCGGCGCATGAGCTTCGAGACTGGAGCGGCGAGTTGCGGGGTGTCGTGCATTGTGACGTTTCGCCTCACAACATCCTGCTGGGCATCAATGGTAAGGCCAAACTGGTCGACTTCGGCATCGCCAACGCGCGCGGAAGGCTGGAGTCTTCGAGTGATGAGCAGATCAAAGGCAAGCTCAGCTACATGTCGCCGGAACAGGCGTGCGCAGAGAAGGTCGACCGTAGAACGGACCTTTTCGCACTCGGAATCGTCTTGTTCGAGATGACGACCGGCGAACAATTGTTCAAGGGCAGAGACGCAGCGCACACGCTCGAACTCGTCCGCCACGGTGCCATTCCCAGACCGTCGCATTTCAACCCGCGTTACCCGCTGGGGCTCGAAACAATCGTAATGCGGGCCCTCGATCGGCGACAGGACGCGCGCTTTCAGACGGCTGCCGAGTTCGAGCAAGCGTTGCTGAATTTCCTGTACGAGGAACGTATTCTGGTCTCGCATGCGGCAGTCGCGCAGCTGCTGATGCGTGTTACTGGACCGCGGATCGAAAAACGCCGAGAAGTCATCTTCCGGATCCTCCAGGCCGTTGATGGCCAGCTCCAAACGGGCGAACTTGGCCCGCACCAACTGGCAGCCATTGCCGATCCGTCGCCGAGCTCGGGGGATCCGTTCAACTACACGTTTACCAATGCCAACGATGAGGGCGCGCTTGGTATTGCGGCCCGGCTCGAGTCGCACACGGTGGTTGGGCAGCCCCCCGTGCACGCAATGTTCGAGGAAGAGCCGGTGTTAATCGAGCCTGATTCGAGAAGCCGTGCTTGGTTATGGTTGGCGACCGCGGCAGCCGTCCTGCTCGTGGCTGCTATCGCGGCATACGTGCTGTTCATCCGCTCGCCTGCGCGGATGCCCGAGGTTCAGACACTCGCTAGCGCTAGCGCCGCGCCAGCCGCGCCTCCAGTGGCAGCAGTTACGCCCAGCGCTGCGCCGAGCGAGCACGTCGAAAGCGCCGAGAATCTCCCGGTCGCAAGCGAATCCAAGCAACGCGCGCGCAACGCCATAAGGCGCCCAACGCGCGACAGGGGAGCACCCAAGTCCCTGGAAGAGAGCGCTATCGACTTGGATGCCCCTGCTTCGGAGCCCGAAACCCCCGCACCGCAGCCAAGCGAAGGCGCGGCCGAGGGTGCTACTACGACCAGCACAGCCCCCGCCGTGGACGAGGGCATCAACCGAGTTGCCGCAAATGCGGCGCTGGCATCTGCTTCAGCCGCCGCTCGAAATTGTAGAAATCGCGGCGATTCGCCCACGGGTCAAGGGCGTGCGGCTGTGACGTTTGGCCCCGATGGCTCCGCAGTCGCGGTTAATCTCACCAGTCGCTTTTCTGGAACAGCGATCGGCGAATGCGTGGCAGCGCATTTCCGGCAAGCACACGCTCCCCCGTTTACTGGGGATTCGGTGACGCTGTTCTATACGTTTGAGATCCCTCAATAGGCAGCGAGGCGCCGTGTATCCAACGCTCCATTAGCGAGTGGCCGAGATAGATGAGCGGAACGGTTCCTAACGCGATCAGCGCCTTGTAACCATAGTTCGTGACGCTCAGCTCGATCACTTGGGCGTAGCTAATCTTCCCCGGCACTCCGAATGCGATCGCGTTGATCACAAACGTGTCGATTAGCTGCGATACCAACGTCGATCCGACAGCACGAAGCCAGAGAAACCTGGAATGGGTAAGCGCCTTCACGAGTACGAAGACGCGCGCGTCGATTAACTGGCTCAAGGCGAATGCCACGACCGAGCCGACTATGATCCAGAGAGATTGGCCAAATACCGAATGAAATGCCTGATCGGATACGGGCGAGAATGATGCGGCCGGAACCTGAATGCAGGCAAGGAGCACGAGAAAGGTGTAAAGGATCAGCCCTACAGACAGAAGGGTGAGCCGTCGGACGGCATGTGGGCCGTAGTATTCGTTGATTAGATCCGTTACTACGAAGACTACGGGCCAAGGCACCACGCCAACGCTCATGACCCATCCGCCAACCTGAATCAGCTTCCCTCCGATCATTTCGCCGAGCAGGGCGTGGGTCAGAAAGATCGCGGAGAGGCCGAGAAAGGCCGCATCGCGGCGAGACGGGTGGAAGCGCTTACTTTCCTCAGTCCATACGATACCGAACGCGTCTGCCATGGTTGGGCTCCGCAGGGTCATATTGGGCCCAACCGTCCGGTTGACAAGCTATGCCTGTTCGGACCGTTTTTTTTCGTGCTATGAGGGCGTGCCATGCGTCGAAACATCGTCCACCCTGGTGCTTCCGAACTCAACTACGAGATCCGCGGAATTGTCGAAATTGCCAACGAGATCTCGCGCATCTCGAATCGACCGATCTTTTGGGAGAACATCGGCGATCCCGTGCAGAAGGGCGA
>JBLNFG010000811.1:0-4216 GCA_050263495.1 Myxococcales bacterium
GCAGTCCGCGTCAACGGCGCTCGCAGATCGCCGAACACGCCAGACAAGCCTAGACGCGCGGCAACCGGGGCTGCCATCGACGGCTATCAAGGCCCACACTGACCGGCAGGCCGTCACCCGGCACACTGAACGCTAGCTCGTGGAGTACCCGGAAAGGCAGCGGCGAGAGACTTGTGGATCTGCAGCCGGGGTCCGCCGGAGCACACATCACCAGAGTGGCCAGAGGCAGATCAAGGGGCTATACAGCCGCCATGCAGGACGCAGAGTTCACCGGACGGAGACGTCGGATGGATCGCGCGCAGACCTCGGGTTCGCCGATCTGTTCTGCGCGCGAACGTCGACTCCAAGCGCCAGCAGGAAACGCCGATGCTCGATCAAGACCGCAAATCAATCCAGACCTCCTCGCTCGGCGCACTTTCGGAAGGATCTAGTGCTCCCAATATGCCATTGGCCACCCGGGAGAGCCCTGAGCTGAGCGCCACGAGTACAGCGGGAGGTGGTGCCACGACTCTCTCGGCAACGACTGCGAAAAGACCTGTGTGGAGCGCGCTGCAGGCCGTGAGGCAATACCTGCTCATGACGGATAAGCTGGCAGCAGCTCGGGAGCAGAGCCTATGCAAGGGACAGCCGGGATTCGCGGAATTCGAGCTGGCGCGGTCGCTGTTGGACACCGCACGCAGCGTCGATGATCTCCCTCAACGCGCATGGGGGGCGATTCAACTGCTACTTCAGGCGTCAAACTTCGCGGTCCGCGCGCTGGTATTGCGCCGCGGATTGGTGGAAGACGCACCGAGTTCTTCGGCACTATGGACACTCGGCCGTAAGCAACCCGAGATTGAGGGCGTTTTCTCGGCGCTTCCCGAGCGTGTGCGGATCCGCGTCGATGAGCTCCTCGCGCGGGGCAGCCTGGAAGTTGACCATTCTGCGCTAAGTGCCAGTGAGCTGATAGCACTCCGGTCAACGTTGACTAGTGTTGCAGCCAAGCTAGTGGAACTGCTCGAACGGGAAGTCACGCTGCGATGGCGCATCAAGTCGGAGCGGGCATTCCGCTGGACTGCCCTCGGGATGGTGGTGCTGGCGGTAGCTTGCTGGAACTACCGCGCTGACATTCGCTCGATGATGCTGCCCAATCTTGCCTTGCACAAGGAGGCTCGGGTAAGCAGCAATTGGCGACCTGGCATCTATCCACCAGCGGGACTTGTGGACGGGGAGACTACGGAACTCGGGTGCCACACGGACATCGAGAATTACCCGTGGGCTCAGATCGACTTGGGACAGACAAGGACTATTCATCGCGTGGTGGTGACCAATCGCGTCGACGGCGACACGATGCGAGCCGTGCCCTTGATGATCGAGCTCAGCAGCGACGGAAAGTCGTTCGCTCCCTACGCGAGGCAAGAATCCGATTTCAAAGTCTGGACGGCAAAGGGGCGCTTGACCAAAGCGCGATTCGTTCGTGTGACCGTGCAGAAGCAGTCGATGCTGCATCTGAACGAAATCGAGGTGTACTGAGGCGTTCCGGCGGTCAGCCTGCGCCCGCATCAGCCAACGTGCGAGCGCTGCGCCACTTGCAGCGAGTCACGCCGCCGTGCTGACGGTACCCGACGGGCGGAATGTTAGGCGCGACGCCCGATCGAGCGAACTCTTGATCAAGAACGCCAAGCGGGAGCGCTCTTGTGACGTGGGCCACAACACCGCCATAAGCGTGGTGATCAGGATGGGATTGATGATGCAGGAGATACTGGCGTGATCCACGACTTTCGGGAAATAGTAATGCTTGGGCACTAGCAGCAGGGCGCTCGAGACACAGAACAGATTGCTTCGCCACCCGCGCGCATCTGAACTGAACCACTCGAGGATGGGCACCACCAGCAGGATCAGCTTATAGTCGTTCGTCACGTTCGGGTAGATGAGCATGATCAACACGATTGCCAGGAATTCACGCCAGGCATCCTGAATGACGATGAGTGCCCCCAGCACCAGGAGCCCCACACACACCAGGATGACTTTCTCGTGCACACTGACCACAACCGCCATGTCGAGCGGTATCTGTAGATACCAGCGGTTCAAGAGTCGCAGCGCGTTGATCCAGTCGGAAGAGTAGTGCGCCGATGCTGAGCCGAGCACGTAGAGGTGACGGAAGCCGCTCAGGTTGACAGTCAAGGCCCGCATCGATTCACGGATGCCCCCCTCGAACAGCATAGCTGGCAGCAGAATTAGCGCGACCAAGACGCTGGTGGCGACCAAGATGGACAGTACGGCCCTTCGCCGTACCCAATACAGCACTGCCGCGAAGGGGAATCCCTTCGGAGACGCCGCCACCGCCATGACGAGACTACCTGCCAGGCGATGCCCGCGTCGTGCCAGTTCGAACGCCCAGAACAGCAGGAATGTTGCCAACGGGTCGATGTTGCCCCGATCGATCGCGACGGCCATGGGGTAGCTGCACAAGACAACGAACAGCGAAAGGATTGCCACCATAGGCCAGCGCGAGTCAGACTTCCAAATGGGGCGCTGTCGCCGTAGCCACCAGACCCACATGCTCGCCATTCCGGCGTAGGAACCGAACATAAAGATCAGCACTACGGTTTTAGAGGTGAAGGAGCGGAACAGGCGCAAGAATGCGTAGGCCGGGGGGAAATAGGATCCCTCGAAGGCCTTACCGTAAGCTTTGTACGGATTGGGCACGATCGACTGACTCCAGCTCCTTGTCAGATCTCCGTATCGATCCGCAGGCGTGTAGTTGAAGCTGTCTCGCGGCCAACTGTAATTGAGCGCAGCCGCGACCAAGCCGATGTACGCAAGAGCCAACAGCCATCCAATCCCATAGATCACGCAGAATCTCGACAGGTGCTGCCAGACCAGCTCGGAGCGATGAGTCTCGATGCTCACGCCACCACCGCTTGTCTGATTGGGAATTGATCTTGGGATCTGCGGCATGACGCTCCTAAGCCCAGGCGATGGCACGAGGCCGGCGATCTACCACACCCATGGGGGAGTTTTCCAGTCCGGCATCGGACCGAGCTGCTTGCTCTCGAGAGGTGGTGAGAAATGAGTCAGGTTTTACCCGCGAACCGTCAGCGGCTTGCGCCCGAAAACCCGCGGCCAAAGCCCTCTCAGCCGCTCGGAAGCAAGGATTCGCTCGTAGGGCGTAGGCCAAAGGACTACGGACATGGCAGTCACGAGCACCGGATTGATCAAGCAGGAGATGCTCGTGCCGTGGCCAGGAATGAGAAACCAGAAATGCTTTGGGAGCAGCAGTAAGGCGCTGCTTGCGAGAAACACTTGGTTACGCCAGCCGCTCGCGTTCGATGACAACCAATGCAAAATCCCTGGCAGCAGGAATACGAGCTTGTAGTCGTTCGTCACGTTGGGAAACACGACAATAATGACACCGATAGCTAACAGTTCGCGCCACCAGTCGCGCAACACGAACAGGGAAAGGGTTGCTAACACTCCAGCCCATACGAGCATCCCGCGCTCGTACCAAGGGAGGATCTCTGCGATCCGGGAATTCCAAGATTTGTAGAGAGCCAGAGCACGCCACGCGTTGAGCCAGTCTGACGAGTAATGACAGGAATCGCTCCCGAGCACGTAGCTCCTGCGAAAGGCTGCCAAGCTGTCCAATAAAGCTTGGAAGCTTGCCTTGAATGGGCCTGGCAGTAACGCCAGCGGTCCCAGCACGAGAGCAATGAGTGCGCCCGAAGCGAGCAACACGGATAGGTACTGTCGCCGCCGCAGCAGGACCAGGATCGCTGCCAGGGGGAACGCCTTGGATGCCGCCCCAAGGGCAAGCGACAGCGCGCCTAGCGCCGAGCGGCGTGCCAGCGCAAGCTCACACGCCAGAAAGGCGAGAGCCATCGTGATTGGATCGGTGTTCCCGCGATCAAGCGCGATGAGCAGCGGGTAATTGCACACACAAATCCACAATGAGAGCATTACTACCACGGGTCGGCGAGAATCCCCGCTCCAGTGCCTCCACTGCTTGCGCAGCCAGAGCAGCCAAACCCCAACCGTCGCGACCAGTGTAAGAGCGACGTAGCCGAGAATGACGGTCTCCCGGCTCATCCCCTTAGGTACCTTCAGCACGGAATACACGAACGGGAAGTAGACGGCCGAGACCCCAGTTCCGTTATTGATATACGGGTTAGCAGCTTGGCTCTGCCTCCAGGTCAGTGTGAGGTCAGAATAGACGTCATTAGGAACGAAGAGGAAA
>JBLNFG010000812.1:0-3806 GCA_050263495.1 Myxococcales bacterium
CCGGCGCGTGCCATCACCTCGTCGATTGCCGCCTTGATCGACTCTTCCTCCGTGACATCCAATCGAAGACACTGGGTGCGCTCGCTCTTCAAATCGTCGAGCGTCTCAAGCCGACGCGCCGTAGCGAAGGTGCGGTGCCCGCACTGAGCAAGTCTGTTCACAAGGGCGCGACCAATACCGCTCGAGCAACCTGTAACAAGGACCACCTGATCGGTGAGATTCGGCATGACGAACCTTTTACACCAAAGCAACCCTTGTGTGCTGTAGACTGCCTTTGCTTTGGGTTGTTGCGGCGCGCAAACGGACAAGTGCCGTAGCCACGAAGGCAAGACCCAAAAGAAACGCCCAAACAAACCGTCCTGATCCGAAGCCTCAGTCGCGCGTTGTATCGTCGCGGCGGCGTCGCGAAGCGCGACAGGCTCCGTCAGCCTTGGCACACCTTGGCACACGCTCCCGAGCGCGCCTGACTCGCTGGCGAACTGAGAAGGCACTTTGTGCGCCGTTTTTAGGCGTACAGCGAGATAGGCGACAAGAGCGGAGCGTTGGCACGGGATCTGCAGCCATGGGGCCGGCGTTCGATTGTCAGCCACCGTGCTTGTCGCCCCGAAGAGCCACGAGCGAGCGCGGTGCAATCGGCGCACCCAAAAAGTCCCGTTGCTGTCAAGACGCAAAGAGGCCCTACTCCGCTAGCTAGAAGAAGAGGCGCAATGAAGTACCGATCGATTACTTACCTGTCCTGCTTGTTCGCGAGTGCGGTCCTTACGATTGGCTGCAACTCGGATGAGGCGTCTCCCGGTGACAAAGTCGCGAACGCCGCAGCAGGCGGAAGCTCCACCGTCGAGCCGCGTGGCAGTAACCCGGAAACCGGTGGCTCGAGCGTTGGCGGTACCACTGCTGCATCGGGTGGCTCGAGCGTTGGCGGCGCCACGTCCGCTACCGTCGGTGTCGTGCAGGTAGACGACTGGGCCTATCAGGCGCAACAAGAAGAGAACGATTCCGCGAGCGCAGCCAGTTCTACGGGCGCCGGCAGTTCCATCAGCCTATCATCCGCACCAAGCGGAGTAGGGCTCGCGACAGGTGGTGCAAAGGACGCGAATAGCTTTCGAGAGAACATCAACAACGGCTACTTGCCGTTCGAAACCAGCATCAGCCATGAAGGAGTCTACTACGGGTACTTCTTCGATCGGGGCCAGCAGGAAGCGTGTACCCAACTGTTCTGTCCAACCTACTCGCAGATGCTCTCGACGGACATCCTCACGCAATCCCCAGAGTACTACCTGTCGGTTGGACTCAGCTCTGGGTTGACCGACGCTGATGTGAAGCGCAAGAAGTTGAACCTCGTGGTGGTGCTCGACATTTCTGGCTCTATGGGTTCCGCCTTCGACAGCTACTACTACGACCAATTCGGCAACCGGATCGAAGTCGCTCAGCCTTCTATCAAGTCCAAGATGCAGATCGCCGATCAGGCGGTGGTCGATCTACTCGATCACCTGAAGCCTGGAGACCGCTTTGGCATGGTCCTGTTCGATGACACGTCGTATCTAGCGAAGCCACTCTCGCTCGTGGAGAACACGGACATTCCAGCGATCAAGCGCCACGTTCTGGAGATCGAGGCGCAGGGTAGCACCAACATGGAAGCCGGTTTCGAACGGGGCACCGAGATGCTGGCTGGCGCTGTCGATGCAAATTCGGCCGAGTACGAGAATCGAATCATTTTCCTCACGGACGCGATGCCCAACACAGGCAACACGTCCGAGAGTTCGCTGTTCGGTATGGTGGAAGCCAACGCCAAGAGCAAGCTCTACACGACCTTCATCGGCATCGGGGTCGACTTCAACACCACCCTGACTGATACGATCACCAAAGTGCGTGGGGCCAACTACTACTCGGTCCACGACGAGCAAGAGTTCAGAACGCGCATGGCCGACGAGTTCGATTACATGGTGACTCCTTTGGTGTTCGATCTGGAACTCCAATTCGCGTCCCAGGGATTTGCGATTGAGGCAGTGTATGGATCCCCGGAAGCTGACCAAGCCACGGGTGTCCTGATGCGCGTGAATACGCTGTTCCCCTCGAAAACCGAGGGCGGCGAAACCAAGGGTGGAATCGTCTTACTCAAGCTGAAGAAAACAGGTGAAGCGTCCGGCATCGATCTTACCGCGTCGTACAAGAATCGGAACGCGGAGCCATTCACCGTGCGCCAGTCGCTCAACTTCAACGCTGTACTCGATGTGGCGCCTAACACTGGGATACAGAAGGCGATTCTGCTGAGTCGCTACGTCAATCTCATGAAGGAATGGATCGTGTCCGAGCGTCAGGGTGTAACGGCTACTCCTGACTTGTCCACGTGGGAGCAGACCTCTACGCCGCTCCAAGTCAGCGGGCCCTTCGCAACGAAGTTCCAGAGTTTCCTCCCCGGGTTCCGTGCAGAGGCTGCCCGCATTGGCGACGCGACACTGGAGCAAGAGGCGAAGGTGCTCGACAAGCTCATCGCGTGGCGCCCCACGGTGAACTGACGCCTCGGCTTGCCCGCGGCGCGATTCAACTCACGGCGCCGTCGGCCAGACCGGTGGGCAATGACTGCCCTGGGCGAGCCAAGTGTCGACGAAAGCCGCACGTTTCTCGATCAACGTTCGCAATGATGCGAGGCTTTCGGCTGCCTCCTGCTCGGTAAAGGTACGATTCGGATCGGCGGCAAGCGCTGCGGCAATCTGCCCGGACCAGGTCTCGACGCGGCGTTTGAGCTCAGCGACGTCGTAGGCGGCTCGCGCGCGACGCAACGCGGCTTCGAAGGCGGTACACCAGCGCACGTCACTCATCACCACTTGGTACTGCAATTCGCGCTTCCATTGGGTGTGTTCATAGGTGATTGGATCGCACGTGGCGCAGCGTTGGAAAGCGGTATCCATGTCGTAGGGGATGAACAGCAGTCCGCGCGTCGGGTGTTGATAGAGATAGACGTTGATCTCGACTCCCGCCCAATAGCTGTCAGCGTCGGGCGCCATCGCGAGCCCAGCCCAGACCAATACCGCTTCCTCGAGATCGACCAGGGCATCGAGTTCCGAAACCGTGGTTGCTGCCCAGAAGGCGTCGACGCTCGCAGTGTCACCCGTCTCCTCGTTCGTCGTGAGCTCGCGTCCCTCCTTGTACAGATTGCCGTCCGATTCCGCGAACTGACGCTTGAGATATCCAGCATCGACGCGTTCCAGATTGACGAATAGCCCGTAGTACTTGCCGTTGATTTCGAGTCGAGCATTGTTCGCGCACGAGAAGGGAGTACCAAGATCACGCATCAACGAGAACCCCAGTCGCTCGCGCAACAGTGTCTCGTCATAGGAAGGTGCGTCGAGTACGAGCTTGCGCAGCCCGTGAAAGCGACCTTGCTTGTCGGACTCGTTGAACGAAATCTGGAACTGCATCTTGTCGCAATTCCAGGACCAATTTCCTTTGAGCCGGATCATCGCCGGCAGTGTCTCCGCGCCGTAATGGAACGTGATCGGGTAATACGTCTGATCCTTCGCCTCGCAGCCCGCCACAATCGCGTCCCAGTCGGATTGCGCTATCTCGACGTTGAACGTAGGCAACGTATTCGGATCGTAGATATCAGCGCAAGGCCGCGGATAAGTTTCGACCGCCGTAGTGCCAGCGGCGGCCTGAACGCTCGCACCGGAGCTTCCACCCGAGCCGCGCGAAGTGGAACCCGCGCTTGTTCCAGTGTACTGGCCCGAACCATTGCTTGAACCGCCTGCGACAAAGCCGGCGCCACCGCCTGCGGAAGTGTTCCTGGTGCTTGAGGCGCCCGAACT
>JBLNFG010000813.1:0-9237 GCA_050263495.1 Myxococcales bacterium
AGAACTGAGTAACCCCCGCGGACAGATTTGGGTGCTGCCCGCCAGTCATACGGTCATGATGAAAACGCCGCAGGGAGCGGTTTCGCCGAAGCAGCTGTTCATCGCAGCCGCAGGCGAATCAATACGGATCACCTTGTCTTTGCTGCGAGCGCCAGCGCTGACGCCAATTCAGCCGACCATCACTCTGGAGCAGGCGGAGCCATTTCGGATATTGCCGGAGAAGCGAGCTCAAACGCGGACGATTGTCGGGATTGTTGGGGGCAGCCTGACCGCTGTCGCGTTTGGCGTCGCGGCTTGGCAAGGGATCCGGCGCTATCGGCTTGGACGAGACATTGATGACACGAGTGCGGCGCTTTCTGCGTTGCCCTCGAAGTCGCCCTGCGCGACTAGTCAAGGAACGCCGCCACCGGCCTGTGCCGATCTGCGGTCGCAGCTCAATCAGTTCAACGACGCGACACGCACGACGAACGCGCTTCTTGCGGTCTCAGCGGGTTTTGGGCTCGCGACGGCGGCAGCGTACTTGCTCTGGCCCAAGGAGTCCGAAGCTGAGGCAACCGTGCATCCGCAGCTTTCGTACGAATACCAGGGGCTCACACTGCAAGGCGGGTTCTGAAAGGAGCGATTATGGAGGGCAATCGCAAGAGGTACTCCCTGTCGCCTGGGATCGCCCTCGTTGGAGCTTGCGTCTTCGGGGTGCCGGCTGCCTGCAGTGAACGTCCAACGGATTGCCTCGCCACGAGATCGTGCGAGTTGCCGACTGGAGCGCATCCGGGCGTTGCTGGGGGAGGCGGACTTGCTGGAATGGCTGGCTCATCGTACGGGGGAGCTGGTGAATCAACCGCGGGCAATGGCGGCATCGCTGGCGGCGGAGAGGCGGGCAGTGCCATCGTGAATGGAAGGATTGCCCTCGACGCCCCCGTTATCGTCCGAACGAAGCCCCTGCAGAGCACAAAAGTCGAATTTACCTTATTGCGCAGTGGCCTTGGGACCGAGGTCACGGTGAAGGCTTCGGGGTTGCCAAACGGGGTAACGGCAACGGACGCAACAATCGCCGAAGGATCGAGTTTTGGCTCGCTGATCCTTTTGGTGAGCGATCCAACCCTCGTCGGTGGTCCCTTCCCATTCACGCTGCAGGCGACCGCCACCGGTTACCCCAACGTCAGCTCGGAGAAGCTGGTCGATATGTTCATCGCCCAGGGCTCCGGCCAGCTCGATACGAGTTTCGGCTCTTCCGGGATCGTCGCCATTCGAGCCGCGGGTGGCGACAGTGATCTTGCCAGAGACGTCGCGACCGACGCAAGCGGTCGCACGCTGGTCGTTGGTTGTGGCAAATCTGCTGCCGGCGAATTGGGCTGGGTGACGAGACTGACGAGAGAAGGAGCGTACGATGGTACGTTCGCAGGCGGTGCGCTGACCAACATCGGCGCGTTGCCGTCGTGCGTACATCGCGTTGTCGAACGAGGCGGCGCGAGTGCGGTATGGGTCGTCGAATCGAATGCAGGATCGACGGCCAGCTTCATTCGCAAGCTCAACGACGTCGGTGCCACCGACAACACTTTCGGCGCGAGCCGGAACGGCGACGTTTTGCTCGCCAGTGCCGTCACTCCGCTCGATCTATTGGCGTTCCCCAATGGGATCGTAACACTCGCTGCGCCAGGGAATAGACCGGCGGTCTTCGATGATCACGGGCTACAAAGCTCCTCGTTCGCTCCACCCGCCAATCTCGTTGCACAGAAGATCGCGGTGGATTCGAAAGGACGCATCATTTATGGCTGGGTGTCATCGACGGGATTCGCGTTTGGGCGATTGACTGCGACAGGGCAGCTGGACTCTGGCTTTGGCAGCGGCGGCCTAGCTCCGATGTACCCATTTCCATCGGGCGCGACCTCGGGAAAGCTTGCGGCGTTGATGCTAGCTCCCGACGAAGGGTTCTATGCGTTGGTCGAAACCTCGGGCGGCACTTCGAAGCCGAGCGCAGTCTCAGTCTTGGCCTATGCTTCCGACGGCTTGCTCGATGTCAAATACAGCGCATCGGGCAGAAGGCCGATCACCGAAAACGGGACAGCATACGATGCCATCGTCGATCCAACTGGTCACGTCATTGCCATGTACGGCGAGCTGAACAGCGCAACCCAACAGATGATGATCCGCCTCTCAAGCACGTTTTCCGGGTACACCGAGGGTGCATTCGGTACGGCGGGCCAAGTCGATGTGACGAATGCCGTTCCTAACCTGGCTCCACTGGGGCTCACGCAAGACCCCTATGGTGCTCGCGTGGTCGTCTATGGAAGCGCGGGCGCCAACGCGGCGCTGGTAAGATATTGGCTGTGACCATCTACTGACAAAGTATTGATGGAGCGGTTGCAGCGCCTCAGTTGAAGCGACGCGGGAAGCGTGGTGTTGCGCGGCCCCTTTGCCGCTGAAGGAGCGCGATGAAGCTTGGGTCCCGACGACCGGCAGCAAAGCCGGTGCCGTAGGCATTTTCTATGTCGATTTATCGGAACGATCGACGCGAGTGCCCGATGGAGAAGCAAACGCTCGCTGACAGTCTCGGAGCGTCCCATCACACAACTCCAAGGTGATCTCCGAATTCCTTATGAGTTCGGCAGGGCTCTCGTTGCCTCACGCATCCAAGGAACCACTCAATGACCACTCCCTTTCGTCGTACTAATCCTTTGAATTGCCGCACTTTTCTCTATCTTCTAGTCGTCACCTGCCCGTTCGCATTAATCGCCGCCTGCACCGAGAGCACGTCGGACGACTCGGAAAGTGCCGTCAGTGTTGCGGGCTCAGCCGGAATGGCAGGTACCCCTGCTAACAGTTCAAATTGGCGTGCGGTCGTAGCCTCTGCCGGTGCTGCGGGTGACATGTCACCAACTAGGGCAACGTCGTTTGTAGCCGGAGGCGTAGCAAGCGTTGTTAGCTCCGCAGCGACACCGAATTCGGTTGGCGTAGCAGGTGCCGCCGGCGCGGCAAATTTCGCAGCGGTGGCCGGCGCCGCAGGCTCTGAGAGTAAGCCCGCCTGCGTCGCAACAACGGACAATGATGCCCCCGATCCAAACGGCGAGGACTCGAACTGTGATGGTATCGACGGAACAGTAACGCGTTCCGTGTTCGTATCTCCCGACGGCTTGGATAGTGCAGTTGGCACTCTCGATGATCCGGTACGCACGATCGGCAAAGCGGTCACCCTCGCACAGACGAGCGGAGGTAAGCGCCCAGATATCCTGATTTGTGCGGCAACTTACCCGGAAAATGTGCTCGTATCGGGCGCAGCGGTGAATCTTCACGGTGGCTACGACTGCTCGACGTGGCAGCGCACTGCGTCGAAGCCGCTTATTGCCCCGACTTCAGGCGTTCCTCTGCGCATTACGGCGGTTACAGAGCCGGTGTCCGTCTCCAGACTCAGCTTCAAGGCGCCCGATGCGACGGGCTTCGGTGAGAGCTCGCTTGGCGCGCAGATCACTAACTCGAATCGTGTGCGCATCGAGCAATCGATCATCGTGGCGGGTCGGGGCGGTTTGGGTGCAACAGGCAAGATGCAAGTCTTGACGTGGGATGGCTCCAAACCCCTCGACGCCGCGCGCGGTGAGGCCCTCGAAGTCGGCGCGGACGGCTCGCTCGGCTGCCACTCTGACGACGAGAACATTGACGTCGACTTCGACGGCAAGCTCGACTCTTCTTCCGGTGATCCGAGTTCTAAGCGCTGCACGGTGCCCCGAAAGGGAGGCACCTCGACCACGCGATATTGCAAGCGGAGCGATGGCACCAGTTACATGGTCCAGGGCGGCAAGGGTGGCAGCGGCGCCATGAAGCCGCTCAACGCAGCAGTAATCCAAAGCACGGCGGGCGCTGTGGGCGATCCTGCAACCGATCCGACTGATAGTAATCAAGGTGCACCAGGAAAGGCGTTTGGTCGCGTGTCAGCGTTCGGATACGAAGCCACCAACGCGGGCACGGACGGAAGCGACGGACGGATCGGAAAATCTGGGATCGGTGGCAAAGGGGGAGGTTCTTGTTTGGTGCGTAGCAGTAACATCATGGAGGACGACCAGCGTGTCGAAGGTGCCACGGTGAAGTACGCAGGTGTGAACTGCGGTGACATCGGCTGGGGTGAAGACGATTGGAGCGACTTCTCGCAGCCGTATTCGGGTCGCACAGTATCGATGTTCCCGGGGTCCGGCGGTGGTCAAGGCGGGTACGGTGGTTGTGGCGGATTCAAAGGATTCGGCGGCGGAGCAGGCGGCGGCTCGATCGGGTTATTCGTGTTCAACAGCGGGGTAGAGCTTACCTGGACCGATACCTCCGCCAGCCGTGGCGGCGACGGCGGTGCGCCCTCGGACGGCACCGAAGGCCAACCTGGTGGAGCCGGTGGCGATGGCGGTGCGGTGATTCTCTCTGGTACCAGTCTGCCGATCGTCAACAATCAACCGCTCGTCGAAGAGGCAGAACTCCGAGGTCGTAGCGGCAGTCCAGGCTCCAAGGGCCAACGCGGCGGCGCTGGCGGTCCCGGTGGAGGTGGACCGTCCATCGCCGTTCTCTGGAAGGGTGAACGCCCCACCATCGATTCCACCGTCAACCTGAAGAGCGAACACGCGGGTACCGGAGCGAGCGGTGTCGCCGGGGATCCTGGCGCGACCGGCATCAGCAGCAACGAAGTCGACGCGTCGGCAATGTGAGATTCGTCGAATGACTCCTCGAGTTTCCAGCTGAATATCTCGCTGAGTGACTCGTCGAATATTCCGGTGAGTGACACCTGAGGCATCCCCTCATTTCGACTTCCGTTCTTCCTGTGCGACTTCCGCTTCTTAGCGAAACTGTCGCGCGATTCTTCCCTAGGAATTGGGGGGCTCCCTCAGGCGTGACAAGTCGAATGACCCATTGAAAGTGCCCCATCCAATGAAGGAGAGTGTGATGGTCCGTGTAACTGAGTATTCTTTTCGAACGTGCTTTCGCATCCTGACTGCCATCCCGCTCGTGATCGGATGTGGTCAGGGCGCGACGGATGATTCCGTCTCACGAGGCGCCGTTGCGGGCGTTCCCGGGGCGCAGCCAGATCCGTCCCGACACCCCGCAACCGGTGGCGGAACTGCCGGATCGTCAAACGCCGGAAGTGTTGCTGGTGTAGCGGGTTCAACTGTCGCACGGTACTCCGCTCCCTCCGCTCGTGTGGACGTCACGTCCCGTTGCATTGTGAGCGCGGACTGTCCGTCGGGTACGCACTGCGATCTCGGCGAATGCGTTCAGCTCTGCAACAGTGCTCTGCCTTGTGACGCCAATCTCGCGTGCTCGAAGCGCGGTAGGTGCCTGAGCAACAATACACCCGACGCCGATCCGAGCCCGTCGGGGGAGTTCAAAGGGACGTTTGCCGCAACCACATCGGTGAAAGTGCTCTCTGAGAAGGACACAGCGTTGCCGATCGTGCTCAGCAGCTCGAGCAAGACGGCCGTGCGCTACCGCGTGGAAGTCGAGGGGCCACATCTGTCCGTCGGCGTACCTAGGGGCGAGTTTACCGGAACCGGTACCGTGACGATCAACGTCGATGGCTCAAAGGTCGTGAACCAAGACGTGGCGGGTTCAGTGCGCATCTTCACGGAACTCGGAGAAGCCAATATTTCCGCGGATTTACACGCGGGCCTGAGCGGTATGTATCGCGGCGCGCTCTCCTACAACGACGGCCATGTCCGACTGGGTGACGCGCGGGTGCGAATCGCCCTCAGTGAATCCTCCGCAGGTATTCTTGCCTGGATCGATCCGAGTGCGTCCTTGTTGTTTCCTGAAGCGCCTGCGAACGGAATGGTCGCAGCGACGGGTGCTGGAGCAATTACGGGTCAGATCTTGACCCTGACGGTATCGCAAAGGATCCCGAAGGCGTTCGGGGCGGAACGCAACCACCTGGGTCGCGACATCGGCCGACAACTGACCCTACGGGTCAAGCCAACAATCGGTGGCGGATGGCGAGGAACCTTCGAGGAGCGCATCAGTGGGCTCTTCGTGCAACCCGTCACGACCACAGGCACGATCATGCTCGCGTACGAGGGGCGTAACGGGATGACACCTCTCGTTCCAGGGAGTGCCCAACCGTCGGTGACGCTCGGGACCGGTGATCTATCCCGAACGATCCCCGGTTGGGGCGACTGTGCCACGGTGTTGGACCGCTCGGGCGTGTGCCCTGACGTGCCATGGGCTAATGCGGACGAAAGGACGCGCGCCAAGTGCCTCGGCGAGTCCCTTTACGAGCAGCATGTCTTGCCGTTGTTCGATGCGCACGCCGGGGCGTCTCCGGTAGCCTACTCGCAATTGGCAGCCGAGTGCGCCGAGAGCCTGAATGCCACTTCGGTTGACGCTGTTGACGCTCAGGCAGCGGCACACTGCGGGGTCGTGCCACTCGTCGAGTGCGGGGTGCAACTCGCCGCGCAATCGAACGTGAGCGACACGGATGCCGATACCGGAGCCGCACTCAATAAGCTCGTCGACGGCGCCATCAATCCTCCCATGCTCGTGGCGCGCGAGCGCATGATGCAGGCGCTCGATTCCGCTATTGCGGGATTGTTGAAGGTCCAACAAGAGCGCGCGGCTTACGACGACGCCGCAACCGCTCTGAATCGCGCCGTTCAATGGATCTATCAACCGACAGTGCTCGAGGGCTTGCGCAAGCTCACACCGACAACTGCAGCAGGCGCGACCGGCACCGAGACCAGCGCGACGCCACCCTTCGTGGACTATCCCGCGGCACGGGCCATGTCGAAGCTCCTACGCACCCTGCGCGACCTCGACGCAGAGCGCACCCGCCTGAACGCGCTCGCGCTGCTTGATTCGACAGATGGCCGACGCGCGGTTGCTCAATCCAGTGCAGTCGAGGCATTACTCGAAGGTGTGGCCCTAAACGCGCTCTTCGAGCGTTGGGCACCGGTTCCGGACACCGTGGGAGCGGAGTCGAGCGGGCTGCTCGGGCCCTACGACGCAGCCTTTGGCGCGGCGCTTCAAGGGACGGGGGTATTCGGTGTACCCGACAGCTTCGTGCCGTTCGTGTTCGATCCGAAAGATAGCCTCAAGGGCAAGAATAACTTCGAGCAAATGCTCTCGATTGCCGATGGGCAAATCGGTCTCTACTCGGAACTTGAGTCCACCTACGTCGAAGCGAGCAAGGCCACGCGCGAGGCGGACTACAACCTCGCCAATCAAGCCCAGCAGCTCAAAGCCCAGTACGACGACCGCCTCAAGTTGCTTTGCGGCAAGAATTTCGACGTGCAGAGCGCCGAGAACTCGCTCGATGTGTCCGCTTGCGGCGCGACTGGAGGACAAGTAGCAGGCGTGCGAGCCCAGATCACGAGCGGTGAACTCGCGGTCAAAGCTGCAGAAACACAGCTGCAGGCCATGAGGGACAAGATCGCGATCGATTGGCGAACCATGAAGGAGAAGTTTCAGCTCCACGACGAGAACTTGGGGTTCATTGACGCGCAAGGGCGGCAGTTCGAGAAAATTACCTGGAAGGAGGGGGCGATCAATACAGCTCAGGCGGTGCTCACGTCGCTCAATTCGGCAAACATCGGGAACGGCTTCGCGCCAGCCGCGCTCGCCGTCCCAATGGGGATCCTCGAGGCACAGAAGGCGTTGTTAGCCGTGGAACGGCAAGATCTCCAAACCGCCCAGCAGATGCACTTCGAGCGCCAGGCGCAAGCCGCTGAGGAAATTGAAGCGCAAGCCAATATCAAGAAGCAATACATCGATCTCGCGCAGTTTCGGGTGCACATCCAGCAAAGCGTCCTCGATACGATGCTCGCGCAAACCAACCTTGCCAGTTCTCTGGCAGAAGCGCAGGTGGCACTCGAAGAGCGCGCCGACGCGTTGCGAGTGGGGCAGATCAACCCGGCGAAGAATCCCCTGTTTCGGTTGGTCCGAAACGACGTCGCGGTGAAGTTGTTCGGCGCCAGAGCGCGTGCACAAAAACACCTATTTCTGGCAGGGCGAGCCCTCGAATACGAACTCAACCAAGCCATTCCCGACGTGACCAAGGCGGCATTGGTGACGCGGAGTGCGAAGCAGATGAGCGCGCTCAAGGCTTGTCTCTGGTCCATCGCTAAGACGGCGAGTACTCCCCAGTCCTATGTGCGTCTGGTTTCCGTGCGCAAGATGCTCGGCATCACGAGTGCACGCAAAGATCCGTGCACCGGAGAGGTATCGACCGAAGCCCAACAGTTCCAACGCGTACTGCTCGAGAATGCCAATCTCGACGGCAAGGGCGGCGTGACCCTGCGCTTTGCTACCGATCTGATGCCGGGTAACAATCTCTGGTCCACCGACGTGTGCGACGACCGCATCACGGGGATCAGAGCCAACCTGGTGGGCGACTTCTTGGGCGACAACGAGGCGCAGGTGAACCTTGCACTCTCGGGTACGGCAATCCTCCATGATTGCGCCGGTGAAAACATAAACACCTGGAGCCTGGGCGACGATGTGGTGGAGGGTCTTGGCAATACCCTTGCCGTCATTCAGGCGGGCGCCAACGATTTCGGCAAGGCGGCGTTGAATACGAGTCTTTGGGGGCAATCGGTAGCACGGGCGCAATGGGTCTTGACCATTCCGGGCCCGAATGCTGCACCAACTAATCGCGACGTAAACCTAAACAGTCTTGAAGACATCGTGCTGGAGGTGACGCACGAGGCGCGTCCAACGAAAGGTCCCCAATGGTCAACGCTCGATCTGTCGTGCCTTGGGCAGGTGATGTGATGACCATTCACCCACAGCGCAGCTGCCGCAAGACTATGAGCACCTCGCGCCGATCCGATGCCGCTAGGAGCGAGTCCATTCCTATGAACAATAATCCTTCACACAGACGAAGAGATGCGCGGCTCGATAACGAACCGCTCTGGCTCACCGTGGCTCGAGACGGCAAGAGTAAGTCGTACGAATTCCCGCCTGGTGGTGATGACACGACAGTGGTGGTAGGGTCATCGGATCGCGTTCAGGTTCGTGTCGCCGGAGCCGCACCCATCGCATTCTACGTGGAGCGCGTCGAGAACGACCTATGCATCACGTCGTGTTATCTCGGATCAAATCTATGCATTGATGGACATGTCGTCAGCGGACGGCGCACGATCGTGGGATGCGCCACGGTGGAGCTCGCTGGTGCGCGTTTGGTGCTCTCGGTGCGCGATAATCCGCCGACATTGCCGGGTTGTTATATGGAGGTGACGCCTGAGGCCGCTCGTGCGTCGGCCAGCTCCACATCTCTGA
>JBLNFG010000814.1:0-7652 GCA_050263495.1 Myxococcales bacterium
ATCCAGATTGCTTGTGAGTAGGCAGGAAGGGTCTCGGGAAGACGATGGAACTCGCGACGGCGAGTATTAGGACCTAAAGCATATTGGCATAGGCGGTGCGGCGCAGCTCGCGTGCACGCCTATGCCAAACTGCGCGGCCCCTTGGCTTCCAAAGAGCATTCTTGAACTGGAAAGGTGCCAGCCGTCGCATCTCGCATGCGCGGTACGTCAAGCGCGGTACGTCAAGCGCGGTACGTCAAGCGCGGGATGGGATACATTCCCTTCTCGAGTCACGGGCGCGTTAGTCCACTCGCGGCTCAATAAAGAATGTAACGAACTTGATTTCGTTACTACGGGGCCCGACGAGCCCCCCTGCTTTGAACCCAGTGCAGAGCCCAACTCTGCGCAGGGGCGCCCCGTACTGCAGGTTCCCGCTTGCAACGATGGGCCCGTTCTCTTTCCCCTGTCTGATTTGGATCTCTACTCCGCCGATCA
Source organism: Myxococcales bacterium (assembly GCA_050263495.1). GTDB lineage: Bacteria > Myxococcota_A > Polyangia > Polyangiales > Polyangiaceae > FEN-1139. The sequence goes on from JBLNFG010000814.1 coordinate 475, forward strand.
CGAGGTCATGAGCGATGGCCGATACGGTGGTAGAGGCTCTAGCGGACGCTCCGCAGATTTCGGCGACCGGCACACAGGTCTGACTCTTGGTGCTGTTGGGCGTGAGGCAAATGAGCGCCCGCCGTAAACTAGACGCGCAGGGGTCCGGTTTTCCGTCCCTGGCAACGAAAGTTGCTAAGCGCAACTCAAGGCGCATCTCGTTGTCCAGCACATCCTCTTTCTCGCCGGGGATACAAGTGTACCGGGACGGACAGGATTTGTTGCCGCTAGTTGCGCATGCGCTGCCACCAACACAAGGGGCTTCGCAGCGCGATTCATTCAGCACCTTGACCCAGTCAGGGGCGCGCTGCGGCGCCAGAACAGGAAGCGGAGGGAGCGGCGTCGGTGCGGGTGGCGTTGGTCGTAAGGGCTCGGAGGTTGCCTTCGCGGCCGCGAGGATTTGGTAAGTGCTTACGCCCGCAACTCCACTGACGAGCAGCAAGCTGGCACCAGCAACGATTGCCAACCAACGCGGTGGAGCGGCCGGTGCCTGTCTCATACTCGGAAGAAGCATTGCTTGCCGGCCGAACTATTGCAAGCTGGAGTCGACTTTGAGATCCTCCTGCGTCATGCACCAATCAAACGGAGACTCGCCCGTAGGCAAATGCCGCTCCTGTGGTCAGCCGGCGCTGTTGCCAGCCACGCTCGATCTCATGGTAGTCTGCCCAAAGTGCGGAACCGAGGCGCGGGCTTCTGATTTGGTGTTACCGCCAACAAACCTTGCTACGCCGCCTACGGCGAAGGCTCTCGATCCGGAATTCGTCAATGCGCCAACCATTCTAGCCATGCCCGACCGCGGTGCCGCGGAGGGGGGCGTAGCTGGGCCGGCGAAGCGCGATTGGCTCGCGGCGCTGGACCAACTGAACCGATTCCTCGGCGGACGTCGACGGATACTTCTCACCACGCTCTCGCTCATCGGAGGTGCAGCGCCAATCGTGGATGCGATCAGCGGCAATCACCGCCCTTGGTTTACGATCGCAAGCGCCAATATGCTGCTGTTTGGGTTATGGTTGTGCCTCTTCACGTGGCTCACGAGCTTGCGAGATGACAATGGCTCGTGGAAGGGACGCCTCGTCTTCACGCGTTTGCACATCGCGTGGTCTGCGTTTTGGGAAACCGTAGCCGAGCTGCGCGAACTGGCGTTGGCCGAACGACTTGCGGTCACGGCCGCATCACTCCTAGGTTCGGGTAGCATTGCTCTCGCGGCACTGAGCATGATGGTGCTGACCAAGACGGTCATGGATCCAGATTTTGAAGGGATCACTTCGCTCCAGCTCTCCTGGTGGGTCGCAGCTAGCTGTGTTGTGGCGGCCCTGGCGCTATGGTTCTGGGCTCAAATTGTGCGCCGCCGCCGGGGCTCGGCCGGGCGTGCCTCTGGCAAAATAGGAGAGAAGGCGGATCCATTGCCTGCATTCGTCGATCTTCAAGCCGCCTCCCTGCCACCGTTGCGGCAGGAATTGCTCCTGAGGGTTTTCTTGACCCTCTCGAAATGGAGTCAGAGAAGGCGCCGGCACTACGACGACACATCCGCCTATCAAGCCGCGCTTGCACGGCATTTTCGTCGGCACGCGCGGGATCTTGCTGTGCGCCGGGAAGTTTGGCTTGGCAAGACGCGCGCGGAAGGTGTGGCAGACCTGATCCTCGCTCACTCGCTCGTTCTTACGGTGCGCAAGGGTTTCGCCGCTCCGACAGCGGAGAGCACGTTTCAGCACCAGATTCGTCTGCAGCAATCGTGTCCGACCAAACGTAAGCTTCTCCTCGTGTTTGACACCGACCCGCGCGCGCTCCAGCAAAGCCCGGCAATAGCGGCACTCGGGCGGCTGCATACCCAGGCTCGCACAACGGTGCTCCGAATAAGCTAAGTGAGCGTCGTTGGTTCTGAATCTGTAATCTCTCACACCTCGCTGCCGTGGTTGACCCCCCGTCAGCTTTCTCTGCCGCGTCGCGCGGTTGGCCGTGGATGCGGGGGCTGAAACTCGGTCTCATCGGAGTGAATCACATCGACGTCCACTTGAACCCGACGCTTTACGTCGAAATGCGTTGGTGCCGTTCCTCGATTCACCCGGTCTGCCGCGGCGTGCAGCAGCGCGGCCACGCCCTCCCCGACTGCAACCTCGAGTTCCTTGGCTCCGACGCTGACTTGCCGTCGATATTGGCGTCGGCGTTCACGTTCGCGTCTTCGCTCCAGCTGCCGCTGCAGCCGTTCGGGATTGGGAAATGCGACGCTCATCAGGTGCGAAAGCACGCCAATTCCCCAGCCCATGATTGGAAACAACGCCCAGGGGAAGCTCGTCGTTGCAAGGTTCAGAACCACCAGCAGTGTGCACACACACACGTACGGAATCAGATGGAAGAGGAACCCGCGCCACGCTTGCCGCCTCAGTTGGGCGAGCTCTTCGCGACCACTTCGCTCGGCAAAGATCTCATCAATCGCCTTTTCGACCGATTCAGCGGAGACGCCAACTTCGCGCGCTACGGCTACCAGTTGCTCGCGCGAGAGATCCCCGTTCGATCGATCCCGTTCGATGGCGCGGCCCAGAATTGCGTCGACTTCCTCACGGGTGTAACGCTCCGTCATGGTACCGGGAAGCTTTCGCGGTCCGTCGCCAAGATGCAACCAGTGCGGCCAAACTTCGAGGGCTGAGACGGCCGGTTTCCGAAAAAACGCAACCCGGCGCTTCCGCGCCGGGCTGACCAACAAGACTGACTGGCGGCACGCAAGCCGGCGGCCTTCGCTACCCTGTGGATCCGGAGTGACGAACCAAACAGTGGGTCAAAGAATCCGATGCTGCGTGTTGCGTTCGGGAGCAAGGTCATTGCTCCCATTCTCAGGTATTCGCTGGCCTCAACCTCTCGCTGCTGGGCGAAGGGTAGGCGGTGGGATGGTGCTGCGACGATTCTCCACGAGCACGTCGTCATCGCAGAATACGATGGCGCAGTGCGCGCGGCCTTTCTCGCGCATCCGTCCGCAAAGCGCTGCTAAGTCGCTGTCGGAGTCCACCACATCTCCCTCGATTGGCTGACGCGTTTCGCTGTCGAAACGGCAGTTGTCGAGGGCCACCCACATCCCAGCAAAATCAGAGGAACGACATAGGTCGGACCAAGGTTGGGGATTCTTCATTCGTGACTGTTTCCTATCGCCATCTCGACCACTGCACCCCGGGCGCATCACCACCGAGCCAGGCTGATGAGCGCCCCGTGGGCGAGATGCGCCGAAGTTAGACTCACGCTGCGTCGGCCGTCAAGGGCAGGCTGAAGACGATTAGAATGGCCAAATAGCCGACTTTCTCGCTGTTTCTTGTTACAGGGTCACCGTTTCGGAGTCACGCTTTGGATTGGCCAGCTGGTAGCGCTAATTCGGAAAAGCTGTCGCACAGTTAGACAACGCTCCGATCTATTTTCCGACCGATCCGGTTCGTTGATAGGCAACCCTGGGACGAATCAGTTCAATTGGCAGATTCGGCTGAAAGCTCAGGGGCAACTTGCGACAGCACCGTTGAGTGCCGGGCTGCCCGCACCCATCGCATTCGCAGCCGCTACGATGGCCTTTGCTGCGGCGCAGTTCTTTGCATCAGCCGCATTCTTGGCGGCAACGCGCGCGCCGCGCTTGGCCGCATTGAGGCATTCGCCCTTCTTTCCCGGATCGGCACATTTGTCGTAAGCCGTGCGAGCCCCGGCGATGTTTCCGGCATTGGCTGCAGCAACGCATTGCGCGCATGCATCACTGGCTCCGCCCGAAGCGGGTTGCGTTGGTTGGGTGTTTGCCGGCGGGGGATTGCCTGCAGGGGACGCGCCAGTTGCGGGCGGATTAGCGCCAGCCGCTGAAGCTGCCGGCGTCTTACCTCCCGACGGGTTTTTGATGCTGCCTGCGCCAGTCTTGCCCGTGGCAACACGCGGCTGCGACGGTTCGCCTTGAGCTACCCCGACGTTTGCGGGTGGTGTTTCTACCGCGGGCGTGTCGCCACTTACGACAGCCGCAGCCATGTTTGTACTCGCGGTACCCAAAGGCGCAGTCAACGGCGCGACGTCGTCAGGCTGGTTGGTGCGCACCAAGACAATGACGATCGCGACCACCAGAACGAGCCCCAGCCCTCCGAGCCCGAAGATCAGACCTTTGTTCGAACCACCACCACCGCGATGCGGCGGTCGCGCAGGACCCGCTGGAATTACGGGAGAAACGACTGCAGGCCCAGTTGCTGGCGCACCCATTGGCGACCCGGCGAGCGGCTGGACTTGCAGTTGTTGCGCCGTGGGCGCATACCCGCCCGGTTGGGATGCCGCCGGCATCGCTGCGGTGGCTTGGTAGGCCATCGGTTGCGCCGCGGGTGCGCCGTTCGCTTCTACGGTGATGCGTGCGCCGCCCGAAAGCTCCGCAAAGAACTGTCGCGCGCTATCTTGACGCTGTGCCGCGTCTTTGCTGAGCGCTCTCAGGATCGCGTGCCGAAAGCCCTCGGGGAGATGCGCCTGGGGAGCAACCACCTCCAGAGGCTTTGGCTGCACCGTCATGTGCTGGGTTGCCCACTCCCAGGGCGTTTCCGCGTCGAAAGGCAGCTTACCCGTCACCATTTCGTAGGCCATTACGCCCAACGAGTACACGTCGCTGCGAACGTCGAGTTGCCGCCCGGTAAACTGCTCGGGACTCATATAGGGCGGAGTGCCGAGCACCATTCCCTGCTGCGTGAGCTTCTGTTCCTTCTTCGCGTCACCAGACTCGGTGCGCGCAGCAATGCCGAAGTCCAAGACCTTAACGAAATCGGTTTCGCCGGCGCGATTCGTCAGAATGACGTTATCGGGCTTCAAATCGCGATGGATAATGCCCTGCTGGTGCGCCTCGTCGAGCGCCCCGCAAATCTGGCGCATGATGTGCACAGTGCGGTCTGCCGACAATGCGCCGTCCTTAAGCAGAATATCCGCCAGGCTGCGCCCAGAAACGAACTCCATCGCGATGTAGAGCTGCCCGTCCTTGGTCTTGCCGAAATCGTAGACCTTGATGGTATTCGGGTGCTCGAGTTGAGCTACGGTGCCAACCTCGCGATTGAATCGCGCTTGCACGCTAACATCGTTCGAAAGGTGCTGGTGCAAGGTCTTCACAGCAACTTTGCGCACCGTCGTGCCCATCTGTTGTTCGCCGGCATACACGACGCCCATGCCGCCTTCGCCGAGTACGCCCGTGATGAGGAAGCGCCCCGCCACTAGTTGCCCGATCAACGGATCAGCTTGGCCTAAGATAGCTACTGGGATGGCCGCTCCGCACTTCGCGCAGAACCGGGCACCGTCGATGTTCTCGTGTTCACATGCCTCGCACTTCATGGCCCGGTAAGCGTCGCACAAAGCGTCGTCGGCTGGCTACAAACGCGTGGTCTGGGCCATTGATTTGCCAAGCGGACCGATGGCCTAGACGAAAATAGTGTGCCCTCGACCTGCATTTTGGTCTGTTCGACGCAACCACGTCGTGCGCCGAAGTCATTCAACGGCGCGGGGGCCCGCAGAAACGCACTCATGTCAGCGCGCGGCGTTGGCACGTTCAACGCGCCGCTGCGAGGTGCCAGGCTGCGCTGCGAACATCTCTCAGACAAGCGCCCGCCTCCATCGTGCCAGCCATCGCGAGGTGCTCGAGGTACGGGCATCGCGAGCTACGGCTGAGTACCATCCTCGCCAAGGCCGGCCGCAATCGTACGGGGAAGCATCGCACTTGTGCCGGCCGCATCGCGAGCTACGGCTGAGTACCATCCTCGCGAAGGCCGGCTGCATCCGTAACTGCGCGGGGAAGCGTCGCACTTGTGCCGGCCGCATCGCGAGCTACGGCGCGTAATATCGTTCCAAGAAAGCCGGCTGCATCCGTAACCGCACGGGGATGCGTCGTACTTACGAGGGCATGCTGCATGGTGCTCCAATTACGAGAGCACCTTATTATTAGCGCCTGCCACAGCGTAATCATACGCCGGGAGTGTTCGCGCATCAGCAGCCCGCAAACGTAGCGCGGTGGGCGATGGGTGGGTGGTGCCCTCGGAGAATGGCCCGACATTGCCGCGCCGCGGCGCGCCGCAGCCGGAGCATCTGGCTGCGCGGGGGAACTGGAAAACCGGTTGCCCAGCGCCCGGAGTCAAATCAACACAGGCCATCACGAATTCCTCATCGTGTGAAATGTGTCGCTCTGAGATGCGAAGCGATTCCAGGTTGTGCGACGGGGTGCACTCATTTCCCACGCACACCGCATAGTCCAAACTCACTTGCCGATTCCCGATTCACCCGATAGGTTCCTCACCCGCGGCTCGCGGCCGCGCACGCAGCTCAGTACCAATCTAGCCAGAGGACTTCGCGGCAATGAACCTAGTCGATCCAAGAAACAAACGCTTCGCTCTCATCACCGTTACAATCCTCGCGGCGCTCGCGGCAGTAGCCTGTGGCGGCGACGACTCGGGCAGTTCTAACGCACCGGGGTTCTGGCCCGCGGCATACAATCCTTCGGGGCTGCCTGAGTTCCCGAGCGTTGAGAAACAGTACGCGGCCCACCCAAGTGACATCCATCCTGGCGCATGCCTGAGCGGCAACTGTCATGGGCCTGATGGTTCCGCACTGCTCAAGCTAGCCTGGGGTGGAATCGCATACAAGGCGGACGGTTCACGTGCTGGAAACGTGGAGGTCGGAGTCGTATCGGGTTCATACAAGGAGTTCGTCTACACTTCCACGGATGGATACTACTGGAAGGAAGGTGACCCCTCGGACGTCAATTGGGGGCCATCGGACATTCGAGCCCGCAATGCCAAGGGTGAGAAGGTGAAGAAACAGAGCGACGAACGGAATGGAGACTGCGACTCTTGCCACCAGGAGAGTGGCGGTAGCGCAAAACCGCTCACACTGCTCTAGTAGCGCGATTCAATTGAATTGATGGGTCCTACGGACCCGGCCGCTACGCGGCCATCGCGCTACTAGTTTTGTTCCGTTGGGCATTTGCCCAAACCCGAATTCGCTGCGCGAATTCCTAGTACCCCTCACCTCGGTAGCACTCATCACTTCAAAAGATTCGGGGTACTAGTAGCGCAATTCATCGAACCCCCAACGCCTGCGCACGAGCGCAATCGTCGGTCATCAGTGCTCAACTCGTGGCGCGCTTGGCGAATACCAGGCGCGCCACGTCC
>JBLNFG010000815.1:0-20704 GCA_050263495.1 Myxococcales bacterium
TGCTGAAGCAGGAGGCGTCTCCAGGGTACACGATTGCGGCGGTGCTTGCAGCGTCCGGATTTCTACTGATCGCGGAACTCAATCGACTGTATCGCTGGAACGCCGCTACCCAATTGTTCACCCGCATATTCCAAATGAGTACTGTGTGGCTGGTGGTCTTTAGCGGCTTAGTGATACTTGCATTCGCAACGAAGACCTCGTCAAATTTCTCTCGACTGGTGATTGCCGGTTGGGCCTTGGGCACCCCGCTCGCGCTTGCCGTGTGGCGGCTGCTCTTACGGAAGGCACTGCGTGAGTTACGTCGTTACGGCGTGCAAACCACCACGGTGGCAATTGCTGGTTGCACGACAACTGCCAAGAACCTCCTTGATAACATTGGAGCCGACCCCACACTAGGTTATGTGGTGCGTGGCATCTACGACGATCGGAGCAAAGCGCGCCGTGACGCGGCTGCTGAAGAGCTGGCTCCAGTGATCGGTGATCTTGAGCGCTTGGTGGAGGACGCGCGCCGCGGCCTGCTCGATTTGGTGTGTATAGCACTACCACTTCGTGCCGAGGAACGAGCCGCTGCGTTGGTGCGAAAGCTGGCGGACACCACCGCGACCGTCTATTTTGCGCCTGACTTTTTTGTCTTCGATCTACTCCACGCGCGTTGGGGCAACATCGGAAACGTTGCAGTGGTTAGCATCTTTGATACCCCATTTCAGGGGTTTGGAGGCTGGGTAAAACGGCTCGAGGACGTCGTGCTCGGATTGATCGCGTTGTTCCTGCTCGCACCAGTCATGTTGGTGATCGCGATAGCAGTCCGGGTGAACTCACCGGGTCCGATCTTGTTCCGCCAGCGGCGCCATGGATTGAGCGGCAGAGAGATCTACGTGTTAAAGTTCCGCACCATGACTGTGTGCGAGGATGGTGCGGCCGTGCGGCAAGCACAGCAACACGACGAACGAATTACGCCGTTCGGATCCTTCTTGCGACGGACATCCATGGACGAGCTGCCGCAGTTGTTCAATGTGATCGGTGGCAGCATGTCACTTGTAGGCCCTCGCCCCCACGCTATCGTACACAACGAGCTCTATCGCGAGAAGATCCACGGGTACATGCTGCGACACAAGGTCAAGCCGGGTATCACCGGTTGGGCACAGGTAAATGGCTGGCGAGGTGAAACCGACACCATCGACAAGATGGAACGACGCGTCCAACACGATCTCCAATACATCCATCGCTGGAGCATCGGATTGGATATTCGAATTCTATTCTTGACGGTCTTTGGCCGCCGCGTGCGCCAAAATGCACGCTGAGCACCGGATGCTTGACCCCTTGTCTCAGTCTTTGGTATCGACTCTAGAAAGCGTCGAGTGTATTGTTGTCCACTCTCAAGGCGTGAACTCGGTGCTCTCGAGCCAACGCAGAGGAGAAGCATGATGATGAGCGGACAGTTCGTGCGAGACCTCAAGGCGATCGCATGCGCAGAGTTCGGCAGCGACGGGGGTCGCCAACTGGGTCGCGCATTGCTGCTCGATGCCGTTCCGATCCTGGCGATGACACGCATTCGGGAGTCGGCACGGCGATGGCGCGTCCCCCTTGTCAATCGAGCGCTGCGCCTAGTGCAGATGGCGGTGTACGGGGTTGAGATTGGAAAGGACGTGACGCTGGGGGATGGCGTCTCACTCGTGCACAGCCTGGGGACCGTCATCGGCGGCACCTCACAGTTGGGCAAGGGGGTCCGCTTAATGGGGAACAACACCATAGGCAGTGCCAGGGACGACGGCTGTCCGGTATTAGAAGACAAGGTAATTGTTGGCGCGGGGGCCCGTGTGCTTGGACCGATTCGCGTCGGCGCAGGAGCCATCATAGGAGCGAACGCGGTCGTGGTTCGGGATGTTCCGGCCGGGGACGTGGTGGTCGGCTGCCCCGCGCGCTCTACACGAAGGAGCGAGTAAGCATAAGGAAAACAACGAGGCGTAGCTCTATTCAACCACGAGCTGGTCGCCATTCTGAAGCCGAAAGTTTGCCGCTTTACCGACGCCGCGGACGATGTCGTCGTAAGAGAACCGAATTCGAACGGTACCCCTCTCGTCTTGGCGGAGCACGTAAATATCGTTGTTGCCAGCGTACTGCGTAAGGCCACCAGCATTTGCCAGAGCTGATAGAATACCCGTCTCTCCGGCGTCGAGGACCACGGTTCCGTTGCGGTTGACCTCGCCGATCGCCACGATTCGAACCCGAGATTCCTCGACCACAACAACTACGTTCGGTGTCGTAAAGTACGGGACCAACTTGGCTTCCAGTTCCTTTGCCACAGCGCTCGGCGCCTTGCCCGCCACCACGACATCGCCGAGCAGCGGCATAGCGATGGCTCCGTCCGCGCGTACAGACGTCTTGACGGACACTGGATCTTGACCGAAGACTCTCACACTGATGATATCGCCCGGAGATATCGCGAGGATGGGAGCCGTCTTGAAGAGTCTATCCGGTGCTTCTTGCACCCATACGAATGCCCCCGAACTGCGGCAGCCAACGACCCCCGTAGCAACGAATACCAGCAACGAGCAACACCGCCCCATGCGTTGAAACAATGCACTGTCCGGTCGACGCGTATCCCGCCGCTCGTGGGTTCTCGCTTTGGCCCGGGCCGCTGGCGCGCGCCCGACGCCACCGACGGCGGATTGATCGACCTCCGTGGTGAACGTTGGCCTGGTTTTAAAATTCGCAAAGGTCATGAACGCACTCCTATTCTTCGAGTTCCGGCCGGTCTCACCACGGTATGTCGCCAGTGGAGTAGGTGGCCGCAGCGAAACCTGTCCACGTCACCCAATACTCCCCATTGGACAAGGTAAGCCAAAGCTGGCGCGCGCCGAACTCCAACTCCCAACGCCGAGTCACTAGGTAACTCAGACTCTGGCCAAGGGAGTACGCCGCCCGAAACGTTCCCGCGCGATTCCCACTAACGGTATTCGTCGCGGACGCGCTCACTGTGAGTGTTACATGCCGTCGTGACCAGCGTCCGTCCATGCCGGTGATAGCCCGCGTCACGACGTCGCCAGTCATGCGCTCCAACACGGGCAAGAGCTGTGCCGAGAAGGTTGCCAGCACACGGCCGCTCTGAAGCGGCTGGGTCGTACGAACCTCTGTCGATAGGTTGGGGTGCACGGAGTCAACCCGGCCTCGATCGCCCGTCTCAGACTTGCCGTAGACGAAGTCTGTCTCTGTTCTGAAGAGCACCGGAGGACGATCCGTGATGACGTAGGTCTGCACTTGCGAGAGGGACACCCCCGCGAGTGCGTTGAAAGACGTGTTGCGGCTAGCTTGATGTTCCCAAAGCAGACCCGCCAAACCGATATTGGCATACCGCCGCACATCCATCGTTTCAGTGGCGCTTCTGCTGGTTTCAATCGAGAGCGAGAGCTGGTCTCTGCGATGCATCGCGTATGAAAGGGCACTCCGCATCGATACTGTCTGCATCTCGGGCATGCTCTCGCGAGATGACGCGTTGAGTCCGCCGCTCATGCTGTACCCGACTCGGGCCAAAATCTGCCAGTGCCGATCCAGTTCGCAACGAATGTCGATTGTGCTCGATGTCGATCCCAAACGAATGGTCTGAGCGCGCGGGACCAACAGATTCTGTACCTGTCCATTCTGGGCTGAAGTCGTCTGCGTTTGGCCGGCGCCCGATGCGGGCTCGGTGGTGGGCGCGGAAGCGTCGTTGCGGCCGACGGCCTCCAGTGCCAGAACTTGCAGGCTGCGCTGTCCGTAGCTACCGCTCTGGCTAAGCGTGAGCGAGATGTGGCGCGTCAGGTTGAATCCGGCAAGCAGCGATCCTCCCTGGTCGATGAGTAGCGCTGGGTAGTCACTTGCTATATCGAACAGCGAAATTGAAGGCGTGTAGCTGAGGCTCCAGTTGGTGCGGGTCGAGGACACACCGATGCCGAGCTGCCCTCGATTTACCACATCAAATGCTACAGACCCGGTTTGGTCGCCGCGCAAACGGAGTTCGCTCCGATCACCCAGGTTGACCATCAATGCCTGTGCCAGAATCGGGATCAGTAGGAGTGACATCTATCCCCAGTAGTCAACGCGCTCCATCAGAGCCGAACCGGCCATTGCCACCGGTTCGTAGCTTTGGGCGCGGCGCAGAGCCACAGCAAGACGCACCACTGCTTGATCCAGACGAATACCGGAATTGCGCCATTCGGTGCTCTACGATCCGTGCGCATAGGTCATAATCGTGCCCAGACAATGCTGCGCGCCGAGCTCTCGCAGTGCGTCTTTAACCTGGGAGCGAGCCGTGCATCCAGCAGTTACGCAGAGTATGGCCTTGTCTGCCTCACGAGCGATGGACGCTGTGGTTGGATTCTGTTGGAGTCCAGCCGCGGCAATCAGAATCCGATCGCCGTTCTGTACCCGTTCGCGGATTTCGTTGCGCACAGCCATGAGTGCAGAGAGCCCTACAGCTCGGAGATCCGCAACAATGAGCGGACTGCCCCGTTGATGCCAACCGACCGTGGCAAGCCCATGCACTAGATCGAGCGAGGAAAAGTCTCCAGCGGGCACAAAGACCAGCGATCGCCATTCAGCGGCTTCGATCGCAAGCCAAGTGCGTTGCCACGCCGGATCCTGCGCGTACAGGCACACTCGTTGATCGATTTGGACAGACGCACTCGAGGTAGTTGTAATGGTCATGGGACTTGGAGAGGCAGCAATGTGTGTCGAAGGATTGCCGTGGTTTAGCAATTCGATTCTTGGGCCATTGGGTCCGGGGCTGTCGCCCGCATGGCAAGCGACGCGGGGCGGCATTCATGGTTTCACGGCGAGTCGCACACAGCCCCAGACCAAGAACACGAGTAGCGTTGTGATCAGCGAGTAGAAAGCGACCGGCGAGCGTAAGCGAAAGGCCTTCCAGCGCGATGGTTTCGCCCTGGACTGCGCCAAGCCCACCTGGCTAGAGCTCGGCGAAGTGGAAATCGGAGAACTTGGCGGTCCGAGCGCTTCAGCGTCAATGCGGTAAAAGAGTGCGCTGACATCCATTGTGCGGGGATCACTCGACAGTCGTCGCCGGTATTGATTGGGTGGCGCCTCTTCGTCGACGATTGAAAAACGCGCCACTGCCAGCCGAGACGCAGTGCGGGCCTCCGCGTATTGAGCTGCAGGTGCAATACTAGGGGACAGCACCTCCGTTCCCTCTGGGAGCCGAACCGCTTCACTTGGCCGCAGCGGCGCGCGCAGCGCGAATAGGTCGCCACTCGGTCGCTGGAACGACGCCGCTGCGCCCCGCAGTGTTCCGGTAGTCCCGCGGCGCTGTTCCAAGCCTCTCGGGGGTGGTGCTGTCCCATGGAGCGTTGCAGTAGCGTCTATCTCGACAGTGGTGTCGTAGCCTTCGACTTCGCCGGTCGAGATGATAATGCCAATGTCCACGGTCTGCAGCGGCGAGGGCCTCGAAACGCGAACCGCGGAGCTTTGCGATGGAACAGATACCTCCGGCAGAGTCACAACAGGCGCGGGAACAATGGCGTTCTGCGCAAGCAGGCCCGTCGAGCTGTCCGCAGCGGTCTGCTGCTCTTGCACTTCAATTCCGAACCCCGCCAGCGTTGCTTCACGCCGCCCGCCACGTCCCCTGTCTGCAAATTTTCTGGCAGGTGATTCGCCGAAATTGAACGCCGCTCCCCGCACAGTCCCCGTGAACGGAGACAGCTCGTTGAGGCATCGCGAGCATCGCGACTGGGCAGCGTCTGCACGCTGTCCGCATTTGGGACAATAACGCATTCCAACCGATCGTATCGCTCGGGTTGTCACGCGGCAACCAGCTGACGGCACCAAATCGACTGGCACCTTGCTGCCCTCAGCGTGTCAGAAGAGTGCGTCGACAACTGCGCACCGATGCATATCGCGCAATAGGCAGATCGCCCCCACACTGTAGAGCTTGGGACCCATGCATCAGAGGTCTACGCGCACCAGTGTTGTCACCCCAATTTACGCCGGCTGCAAGCTAGGCACACAATAAACACGGCGTGACAACGTTTATGTGCAAGTGTGACGAAAACGGGGCCCTCAACTCCCGTTAACGCATCCCAACCAGTGCCGACAGTCATCGTCCGAATGCCGACTGTCATCGTCCGAGTGCCGACAGTCATCGTCCGTCCGAGTGCCGACAGTCATCGTCCGTCCGAGTGCCGACTGTCATCGTCCGTCCGAGTGCCGACTGTCATCGTCCCAGCTGGCGCGGTCCGCTTCGTCAAACACGGCGAACAGTTCCCCAACAGAATGCGCTTGCACGGGCCGGCGGCGAGAGCGCGCTTGGATTAGCCTTGTTACGGCTTTGCGAAGGCTGTTCAGAATCGTGGCATCACGTTTTGCTTCAGCGACCAGAGCCGCATGAGCGCGCTCAGCGACTTCTTCACTGTGGCACACCAGAAGAGCATCACATCCGGCTCGAATTGCCTGGCAGGCTGCATCTTCAATGCGGTGGTGGCGGACCACTGCGCCCATCTCCAGGTCGTCCGAAAAAAGCACCCCCGAGAAGCCCAGTTGCTCGCGAAGTATCTGTTGCAGGATGATGGGACTGAAGGTCGCGGGGGTCCCACTCGCGTCGAGACCGGGGTAGCTAACGTGCGCTGTCATCATCCCGGCGAGTTGCGACGTCGCGCATGCCCTGAAGGGGAAAAACTCAACCTGATTGAGTCGCTCCGCAGAATGCTGCACCGTCGGGAGTTCGAGATGGCTGTCGAGCGTGGTATCGCCGTGACCAGGAAAGTGCTTGCCGCACGCCGCGATTCCACACTCACCTAGACCCTCTACTACGGACAGTCCATGTCGCGCCACAACTGCCGGATCGCTAGAAAAGCTTCGATCTCCGATGACGGGATTGTCGGGATTTGAATCTACGTCCAACACAGGCGCGAAATCCCAAGTGACACCCACGGCAGCCAAACGCCGGCCAAGCCAACGTGCTGCTCGGCGAGTCACCTCTGCCTCCCGTGCACCAAGCCACTGCATGGGGGGCAGGGGCTTGAACGGCGAGGGGAGACGAGTCACGCGGCCCCCCTCTTCGTCGATGGCAATGAGCGGTGGCATAGTTGACGCGAAGCTATTTCGGATCTCTCGGCAGAGTTGCCAAGACCCCTCCAAGTCGCTCAGATTGCGGCGAAACAGTATGACGCCTCCGCGACGCCCGTGACAGAGGTGGTCAGCGAGGAACCGCGGCAGCGAAGTGCCGTCAAAGCCAACGACTAACACTTGGCCACACAGTGACTCAAGATCCAACGCTGCAGTGAACCGTTCCGCATCTCGGAAGCTAGACGGACTCATGCCAGTTCGGGACCGATGTCGGCCTGGGCTTCACTGAGCATGGATCCCACCATTTCCCGCAGCTGCTGCTCATTGGGACCTTCTACCATCACACGCAACTTAGCCTCAGTGCCGCTCCAGCGGACAAGCACACGGCCATCGCGACCAAGCCGAGACTCTGCGTGGTGGATGGCAGCACTCAGGCGCGGCATTTCATCGAGCGGCTTGCGTCGTGGCAGCTTGATGCTCTCGAGGACTTGCGGGGATGGTTGGAAGAAACGAACCAGATCCGAGAGCGGCTTCTGATCACGAACCATGATCGCCAATACTTGGAGCGCCGCCACGATTCCATCACCGGTCGTTGCGTGGTCCAGGAAGATCAAATGACCCGACTGTTCACCACCAAAGCAGTAACCAGACCTTCGCATCTCCTCAACGACGTAGCGGTCCCCAACCGCCGTACGTTTGAGTTCTGCACCGACAGACTGCAGAGCTCGCTCCAGTCCCAAGTTGCTCATCACCGTCGAGACTACGGTATTCCGTGCCAGGCGCTGCTCCCGCATCAATCTTGCGCCGCAGAGCGCCATTACCGCGTCTCCGTCTACAACGGAGCCTGTCTCGTCAACGACGATTACTCGATCTGCGTCGCCGTCCAATGCAATACCCATGTGGGCCTTGGTCCGCAGCACTTCTTTGGCAACGTTCTCTGGATGCAGTGCGCCACAATGGCGGTTGATATTGGTACCGTTTGGCTTGACGCCTTCACAGATCACCGTTGCGCCTAGTTCCGAGAACACGTTGGGAGCCACCTTGTATGCAGCCCCATTTGCGGCATCGACCACAATCTTGATGCCATCCAGGGTAAGGTCGCGAGGAAACGTGTTTTTGGCGGATACCACATAGCGACCGCCAGCATCGTCGATGCGACTGGCCCGACCAATCCGCATCCCCGTCGCGCCATCATCGAGCGAGCTGTCTTGCAGCAGTTGCTCGATCGCGGCTTCCTCAGCGTCAGGTAACTTGAAGCCGTCGGCCGCAAATATCTTGATGCCGTTGTCGTCGTAGGGGTTGTGGCTGGCGCTGATCACTAGCCCTGCATCGGCGCGCATGGTGACGGTAATGTTCGCAACGGCTGGAGTGGGAATTGGTCCACACAGCAACACGCGGCCGCCCATGGCGCAGATGCCCGACGCCAGAGCAGTCTCGAGCATGTATCCCGAGAGTCGAGTGTCCTTGCCAATCAAAACCCGAGGTGGCCGACTACGCCCTCGACCGGCAACCACAGCGATTGCACGCCCAAGCCTAAGCGCTAGTTCCGGCGTCATCGGACTAACATTCGCTACGCCGCGAATTCCATCAGTACCAAACAGCTTCCTAGTTTTCCCTGCGGACATTGATATGGGTTCCCCAAATGATCGAGTCGCTGATCGCGACGGGAATCAACCGCGGCCTTGGCCCCACCTAGATTGGCCCAAGCGCGCGGCTAAACCGAACTGGCCCGGGCGTGAACAGCGACGGCAAGTATAGCCGAGTGCACGCCGCCGAGGGCACACAAGAATACCGCACCTTGGTGCGATCACGTAATTGCGACGGCAAAACCATAAATCTGCTGAGACGGCTAGCCTTAGTCGATGGAGCCGAGGCGTGTGATGACAACCTCGGCTTTACCGTCGGCTAATGGTCGTGGCTACCACCACCGGGCCGGCGCAGGAGTGGGGGAGCGCGCCGATTCAAAGGTCAATCTGCGGATCCGGTTGGAGCCCGAGCAACAATGCCCGCGCTGCGCCAACGAGGTACGTTGAGCCGGACACAACGACGACGCCGTACTGCCCAACCAAGTGTCTTGCCCGGGCCAAGGCTTCCGCCACGGACGAGGCGACTTCTCCCGACAAAACGGCTCGCATCTCTTCTGGTGGAACAGCGCGCTCTGGAATTGGGGGTGCGACGTAAACGCGGTGCCCCGCAACCTGCTGCAACCGCCTCAACATGGCTTTCCAATTCTTGCTCTTTAGGGCGCCAAACACGAGCGCTATTTCGCGCCTGGATTCAATCTCGCCGAGCAATCCTGGATCGAGCATGTGTGAAAGCGTGACGGCACCATCTGGATTGTGTGCACAGTCGAGCAGCGTCAGCTCACGGCCATTGCGGTGCAGCAGCTCATTTCGACCGGGCCATGCCGTTGCTTCGATGCCCCGACACATCGCGTCCGTAGAAATCCCGAGCTCGCGCGCAATCGTCGTTGCCACAGCCAAGTTCGAGCCCAGCATCGCGGCACGCGGGTAGGCGAGCGGTTTTCCAGATATCGGCTCAGGACTGCCCAGTGGAACGAGCCTTGCGCCCACTTCGGCGATGCGCTGTTCGATCACGGCAATTGCTTCAGGGTGTGTCTTCCCCAACACCACAATCGACCCTCGCTTGATGATGCCGGCCTTTTCTCGCGCGATGTCGCCGAGGGTGTCGCCCAGCTCCGACATGTGGTCGAAAGCAATTCTGGTAATTGCGATTGCCTTTGGCGGAGGAATGACGTTCGTCGCGTCAAGACGCCCGCCGAGCCCTACCTCCAAAACTGCCAGATCGATCTTTGCCTCACGAAAGGCTAAAAATGCCGCGATGGTCGTGACTTCGAAGAAAGTCAGGTCTGGACCGAGATCCATGACGGTCGTGAGAAACTCGGCCAACTTGTCCTGCGCGATGGGCGTTCCATCAATGCGAATTCGCTCGGTGTAGTTGACGAGGTGAGGGGACGTATAGAGCCCGACTTTGCGGCTGTCGGCAGCTGCCATGCTCGCGAGGAAGGCAGAAACCGTCCCTTTTCCGTTCGTGCCCGCAACGTGAATTGCATCGAAGGAGCGCTCCGGATTCGACAACCGATCACAGACGGCTTGAACACGCGATAGCCCAAGCTTGCGTCCTAGCGGCGCCAACGAATACAGACGTTTCAGCGCTTCGGCGTATTGGCTCACGACCCGACCCCTCCCAGATGCTTCAAAATGCGTGCGATTGTCGGCTTTAGTTCCGATCTCGGCACTACCAGATCCATCATACCGTGCTCCACCAAGAATTCGGCGCGCTGAAATCCTTCCGGTAGCTTCTGCCGGATGGTGTTTTCAACGACGCGAGGCCCTGCGAATCCAATCAGGGCGCCAGGCTCCGCCAAGTTGATATCCCCAAGCAGCGCCGTGCTCGCGGCAACACCGCCGGTCGTTGGGTGAAGACAAAGGCTCAGATAGGGCCGCCTGGTTTCACGAAACCGAGCCAAGGCAGAACAGGCCTTCGCCATCTGCATCAGGCTCAATATCCCTTCCTGCATGCGCGCGCCGCCCGACGCATGAAGCAGCACGACGGGCAACCGTTCGAGCGCTGCTTGCTCGAAAAGACGAGCCAAACGCTCCCCAACGACACTGCCCATGCTACCGCCCATGAACGCGAAAACGAAGGCGCCATACGCGATGGGCTGACCCATCACGCGGCCGCGACCAATCTCAATCGCCTCGTCGGATTTCGAGGCAGCCGTGGCCCTAGCAACACGAGTGCCGTAAGCCACTCCGTCGAAGAATTCCAGAGGATCCCCCGGACTCAGGTGTTCGGCCCAACGCGAGAGATCGCCGTCGTCCAGTAGCAATTCACGCCAACGCGCGGCACTCAGCGGATGGTGATATCCGCAGCTCGGGCAAACCTCCCAGCTGCGCTCCAATTGCTCGCTGGGAAAAATGGCAGCGCACGAGCGACACTTGCGAAAAACTCCATCGCCGATGGCTCGGTTTGGTTGTTCGCGGCTTTGTACTGGGACTTTTTCGGGTAGGCTCACCGTGATGACCGAATGTTGCTGGTTTGAGCGCCACCGACCGTTGAGCTCGGTATGGCATCCGCAACATAGCTGATGTCGCCAGGTCACGGCGCGAGTTTCCTTACATCCCAGAAGCGAAACCCTCCGACATTGCCAGAGGGGAAGGGTCGGCCGATTGGTCGCCACAGGCGCTTGTGGGCCACCTCGCGACGCGCCAGACTGCGCCCCAATGTCATCACCCAACCCGACCGCTACGCACGGCGTTCGCATCAGCGCACCGCTGATTGGACGAAGCACCGTGACCAAAGAAATCGACGAGGCGTTCGACAGGGCCCGAGGCGGTCAGCCCTGCATGCTTACTTTGCTTGGACCAGCTGGGATCGGAAAGTCTCGACTCATTAGCGAAGCCACAACGAAGTATGCAGCGGCAGCGGAGCGGCCATTTCGCATTTATCAGGCAGCGGCGCGCTCACGAGACACGGGGTACGGCGCTGTGGGTCGACTCCTCTGCGGTCGGCTCGGGCTCCAAGACACCATTCCTGAGACGCTTAGAATCGAGCGCTTGGCATCCGAGGTGAGCTTGGTGTTGGGTGAGCAGGACGTCGATGATGTTTGCTTTTTCTTGGGTCAGTTCGCCGGGGTAAAGTGCCCTATGACGCCCCTCATCCGGGCGCTCGCGAACGATCCAGCGGAGGCGAGTCTGGTTCGGCACGCCATTCTGCGACGTTTCCTCGAAGCAGATGCGTCCAAATCCCCAATTTGTCTTGCGGTTGAGGACCTTCAAAACGTTGATGCGGACTCCCTAGAATTTCTCGGATATTTGGCACAATCGGCGCGCGGCAGCATCTTAATGTTGTGCTCTGCGCGCCCGGATGTCTTGGCCCGCGTGCCCCATTGGTTCGAGATGGGCGGAAAGCACCATCGACGGGTGGACGTAGAACCCCTCGCTGATGATGATTCGGCGCGGTTGATGGATGCCTTGCTCGGACCGGCACGCGGCAAATCTAGGGAGTTGCTGATCGAATCGGCAGTGGCGACGGCGCAGGGCAATCCGGGGCTCATGGAAGGTACGGTCCGAATCTTTCATGACAGCGGAGTTTTGCAGGAGGTCACTGATCCGGCGAGTAACACCGTTTACTGGCACATCAACACGGAGCGCCTCGCCAGTGTTCGCCTGCCCATGACGGCCGAAGACGCCGTGGCCGTACGGGTCGCCAATCTCTCGCACGTGGATCGTCGCTTGCTCGAACACGCCGCCGCGATGGGCAGTGTTTTCTGGCTCGGCGGTCTCTTGGCGCTGACTCGGTCGGAGCGGGAAGGACCGGAGATCTGGCACCCGGGCGATGTTCAAGACATGGCCATGCTACGCAGTAGCCTCGAGGATCTGATTCGACGCGATTACTTGCTCGAGTTGCCAGAAAGCCTTATCTCCGGGGATCGCGAGTACGTGTTTCAGCAGACCCTGGAACGCGAGCAGATCGCGTCAATGACGAGTGCGGCGGCCGCCGAACGCTATCATCAAACCATTGCCGACTGGTTGGTGCACCGGGAGGGCGTGAGGGAGCATGAAGAGACCTGCGCCATGCTCGCGCAGCACCTCGAGCGAGCCGGGTCCCGTACCCGCGCCGGGATGGCCTACCTGGACGCGGGTGACCGAGCTCGGCAGGCGTATGCTGCGCGCCGCGCGTGCGAGCACTATCAACGAGGGCTCGCGCTGATCGGCGACTCGGACGCGTCTCGCCGCACTGACGCCCTGCACAACCTCGGCGACATGCTCCTGATGCTCGGTAAAACCGAGGAAGCACTCGCCGCATTTCGCGAGATGCTCAAGCACGCTTATCGGTTCGATTGGATGGCAAAAGGGGGCGCCGCACATAACCGCATCGGACGGCTATTCCGCGACATGGGCTCCTTCGAGGCCGCTCGACGTCACCTCGACGCAGGGCAGCTCCTGTTCGAAGCAACCAAGGACGAACGTGGGGTGGCCGCTAGTCTCGACGACATTGGAAAGCTGCTCTGGTTGACCGGTGACTACGCCAAGGCGCTGCGACAGATGCGGCAGGCCTTGAACATGCGGCGGCGCATTGGTGACCGACGCTCGATCGCGCTCAGCCTGAACAACATTGGCCTGGTTTGGATGGATCACGGCAGTAGCCTACGCGCAAGGGAGGCATTCGAAGCCTCGCTGAAGATCCGCCAGGAAATCGGCGACACCATTGGGACGAGCGAAAGCCTCGCCAACCTCGGAAGTCTGGCTCAGGACAGTAACGATTGGGCCGGCGCGCTGCGCTTTTTCGAGGAATCCTACCAATTGGCGCGCGGCATCGGCGAACTGAATCGCATGGCGATCCTGCTGACGCAAATTGGCACGACCCACTACCACTTGGGTGAGGTAGCCGACGCCATTCGCGTCCTCGAGCAAGCCGAAGCACTATGCGATGATCTTGGAGATCGCCTCCATTTGGCGGAAGCGCTCCGAGCCCTCGCCAAGGCGTATCTGCTTCAGGGTGAGCTGCGCAAGGCTCGCGAGGACATCAAGCGCTCCGTGGACCTCTTTGGGCAGTTGCGGAGCAAGCCCCAACTGGCAATCGCCTTGCGCACCTTGGCAGAGGTGACGGCCGCTGGCGCATGGGGCAAGGGACACGAAGCGCGCGTGGTCGATTATTTCATGCGTTCCGTTGCCATCTGTAAGGAGATCGGAAACGAGCTCGAGGTAGCGCGTAGCTATCGAGCCTTCTCCCGCTTCGTGCTCCAAGCCGGCGATTACGCCAACAATGCCGACATCGTACGCGAGGCGGAGACGCTGGGTCGGATGGCGGACGAGATTTTCGCCCGACATCAGGTGGAACTCGACAGTGATCTTGCGGACGATGTTGGGTTGGGTGTTCGCCGAGTGAGCGACCTCCCGCCGCGACCGGAATCCCCGTTGGGCATGCAACGCATCAGCGACCTCCCGCCACGACCGGAGGCGAATCTGGTTCTGCGCCGTGGCAGCGATCCAGAATTGCGTCCGGAAACGAGCGCCGGCGCTCGACGTCTGACCGACCCGCCGAAGCGCAGCGAGACGGCTCCTGGAGTGCGCCGGGCAAGTGACCCGCCGAAGCGCAGCGAGCCGGCTCCTGGAGTGCGCCGGGCAAGTGACCCGCCGAAGCGCAGCGAGACGCCGGCAGGGTTGGGAAATATCAGTGATCCGCCACCCTCGCCCAACCGCTCCGGCTAAGGCTGCTCGAAACCTGGGAACGCTCGATCCCCAGTCGGATGTTTACGGCAATGGCGGCGCGGCCAGCTTACTCGCCGCGTCGCACCCCGTAGGCGCGGATCTTCTTGTGCAGGTTGGTGCGCTCGACGCCCAGGATGGTCGCGGCTTTCGAGATGTTCCAATCGCATGCGACCAATGTTTCGACGATATACGAGCGTTCCGCTTGGTCGCGATACTCGCGCAAGGTTAAGCGACGATCGCCGTTGAGCGCAGGTTGCGACGCTCGTGCGGGAGAATCGCTATTGGTGCCTATCCGCGGAAGCGGCGTGATCAAATCCTCGTCGAAGGGCGAAGCATGAGGATCTTCAGGCAAATCGGCGATGGTGATGATGTCACTCGACAGGATCGCCGCGCGTTCCACTACGTTCTTGAGTTCCCGCACGTTTCCCGGCCATTTGCGTGCTTCTAGTGCGGCGAACACCTCTGGGTCGATGCGCTTCGAGCGCAACCCGTTCTCGCGGCAGAACGCGTGAACGAGCGACTCAGCGAGCAGGCGAATGTCGCCGGCGCGTTCCCTAAGCGCTGGGACACGCAACGGAAACACATCTAGTCGGAAGTAGAGGTCTTCTCGAAAATTACCAGCCTGAACCTCCTTCGACAGATCTTTGTTTGTGGCAGCAAGCACACGCACGTCGACGTGAAGGACATGTTCCGAACCCACACGGACGATCTCGCCGTTTTGCAGCGCACGCAACACCTTGGCCTGCGCGGTGAGATCCATGTCCCCAATCTCATCGAGGAAGAGCGTGCCGCCGTGCGCCTGTTCGAAGAAACCACGCTTGCGCCCCTGAGCACCGGTGAAGCTCCCTCGCTCGTGGCCGAACAGCTCACTCTCGATCAGCTCCCGCGGTATCGCGGCGCAGTTGACCTTGACGAACGGAGCGTCCTTGCGCGGGCTCAGTCGGTGAATGGCACGACTGACGAGTTCCTTTCCGGTCCCACTCTCTCCCGTGATAAGGACGCTCGCCTTGGTGGGCGCGACTTTGTCGATCTCTTGGAACAGCTTCTGCATGACCGGGCTGGTCCCGATCATTTCGTAGCGCGCCTCCAACTCGGAGCGCATTTGCTCGATGGTCCGACTCAGACGAGCGGTACGAATGCAGTTTCCGACGCTCACCAAGATGCGTTCGCGATTCAGTGGCTTTTCGAAAAAATCCGATGCACCCAGTTTGATCGCGTTGACTGCGTCATGGACCGTGGCATGCCCGCTAATCACGATCACGGGCAGATCGCGCGTTGGCTCTTCCGCACGCAAGCGCTCAAGTGCTTGGAGCCCGCTCATTTGGGGCAATTTAAGGTCGAATATCGCGAGATCTACGGGCAGTTCGGGCCGGTGCAGTATATCGATGGCCTGTTCCGCACTGTCGGCTTCGAGTACTTGGTAGCCCTCACCAGCAAGGACCATCTGCAAGGTGCGCCGGATGTTCCGTTCGTCATCTACGACGAGCACGACCGGTTGTGCTGGACTGCGCTGAGGTTCACGGGGTTGAGGGTCGGCCATTGGCTGGGTGCTCGATTTCGGCTAGAAAATTCCTAGCTGGTACCGTAAACGCGCTTTCCGGATAGCGCGCCAGGACAGAAGCAAAGGTCTCACGTGCTTCCTCACGCTTCTTCATCTTTAGATAGGTCTCGCCGAGAAGCACCAGGGCCTCGGCTTCCAAGCCCGACCCTTCGTATCGGTCCAGGGCATAACGGCAGCGGGCGGTGGCGGCTTCGAAACGCCCGCGATCGAGATAGAAGCGGGCCACGTAGAGTTCATGGCGCACGAGTAACCCCGTAACCACGCTGAGCATGTACTCGATCTCTGGAACGCCCTCATAGGTGGGAAAGTCCGTAAGGAACGATTTCATTGCCGCATAGGCGTCGGCAGCGCTCGCAAGTTCACGCTCTTCCTGTGCAGGAAGCATGACGGAATCGCCCGTTTGTTCGAACAGAGCTTTCGTTACCTGGAAGCGAGCGTACTCAATCCCCTTGTCGTTCGGGTGATCGTGGACGAACGTTCTGTAAGCCGTCACGGCTTCGGGAAACTTCTCCTGCTTGAACACGATATCGGCAAGACGCAGCTCTGCGAGTCGGGCATATCGGCTGTACGCGAATTCGCGCTTCACCTGCTCGAAGCGATGCGTCGCAGATTCCCAGTCCTTTTCCTCGAACTCAGCCATGGCAGCGGTGAAGGCAGCTTTGGCGTTCTCCTCGTAACGTCGCGCAGTCAGCGCAGTGGACTGAGTTGTGGCGCAGCCCGAGAGGCAAAACACCAGTGCGGCGAACAGGGGAGCTCGAAATCCAGACACGCTCCGGGTGCTAGCGGCATCCGGTGCCCAACGCAAGAGCAAGACTCGGTAGGCGTGCCACTCGCGCGAGATATGGCGCCGAGTTGCGCGACGCGTGACCTTGGCAGGGCACGCCAGACGGACGCGGGTTCGGGTCGGAACCAGTAGGATTCGCCGCGGCATTGCCCAGGCATTCGAGCGCCCGGACCGGATCTCTAGGGCCCCTGGGCGGCCCCGTGGCGGGCATTGAGAGAGCTCTGCCTATTGCAGGATGTGAGAGTAGCGAGTAGAAACTCCGCCCCATGTCCGAGCTACAGAAATTCCCAATGACGCCAGATGGGGCCCGCAAACTCCGTGCGGAACTGACTCGGCTCAAAGAAGAGCGCCCGAAGATCTCGCGTGACATCGAGGTTGCGCGCGAACACGGCGATCTGAGCGAAAACGCCGAGTACCATGCGGCCAAGGAGCGCCAGGGCATGATCGAGGCTCGGATCAAGGACATTGAAGACAAGCTCTCGCGCGCCGAAGTCATCGATCCAACCAAGCTCAGCGGCACGAAGGTGCGGTTCGGAGCCACTGTCACCCTGATCAATATCAGCACTGACGAAGAGGTGCGGTATCAAATCGTTGGGGCGGAAGAAGCGGATCTCGACCAAGGTTCTATCTCCATTTCGGCACCGTTAGCGCGGGCGCTGATTGGAAAAGAGATCGGCGACGAGGTGACGGTGCAGTTGCCGATTGGGCAGCGGAAGTATGAGATCTCCCAAGTTGAATTCGTCTGAAGCCCCCGTTCGATGACGCTGCGCGAGCTATCGGGCCGAGGGCTCAGATCAGCCTGGCTCCTGGTCGTGCTCGAGGCCGTCGCGGTTACGGTGCTCGAGCGCAAGACCATCACCAGTGTTTGGGAGGTGCAGTGGGGATTGCTCGGCCTTGCACCGATCATCATTCCGCTCGCGGGAGTCTCGGGAGCAGTTGGCGGTATTTTGTTCTGGCTCAGCCAGGGTCATCGCAAGACGGACCGAGCCTACCTCGCCGCTTGTGTCGGACTGTTAGCAGCTGGCGCCGCGTGGTCGGTCGGTGGCGGGAGGCACCTAGCGAGCCTCTCGGCGCGCAGCGGATTTGCGGCCCTGGTCGCGTCTTCGGCGGTGCTGGCCACGTACCTTTCGGCGCGCTGGTTCGCCCGAATGATTGAACGCCGCCCCGCCGCGGTAGCGTTTGCGTGTGCCGTTCTGGTGCTCAATCTCGAACTCGCAAACCAACGTTTGTTGGTTCGACTCTATCCAGGCTTTCACATCACGCTCGCGGTACTGAGCTGTTTGCTCGCTCCTTTCGTGGGAATCCCGCTGGCTTCGCTGGGTGTCAAAGCGACGCACCCGAGAGACCAGGCGTCGAAAGCTACTCTTCGCAAGCGCGCCCGGGGCACGCGGTTCAGCCAGTTTCGCCAACAGGCGCGTTGGGCATGGCCTTGGATAGTCATAGCCTCGTGCGTGTTCTTGGCGCCCGTTGGAGCGCGGTCGCTCTCCAATTTCGACAATCTGCGCTGGCTACTCGCCGACGCGGCACCCATCCTCGGGCAGGCGGTCAGGGTCGGTGCATGGATTGCGCCGCCACCCCCAATCAGCTCATCGTGCCTGGCAGCCAATGCGACGATCGATTGCGCCAAGCCCACGCCGAGCGCTGGTCGCACCTTCTCGTTGGTTGGTCGAGACCTGCTGCTGATCACGATCGATGCCGTGCGCGCAGATCACGTGGGAGCCTACGGCTACGCAAGGACAACCACGCCTCGCATTGATGCCTTGGCCAATTCTGGCGTGCGGTTCGAGCATGCGTATGCCGCTACGGCCCACACGTCGTACTCCGTAACGTCACTCATGACGGGCAAGTACATGCGCCCGTTACTGCTTCAAGGCGCCGGCCTCGACTCAGATACCTGGGCAACGTTGCTCCAGCGCTATGGAATTCGAACGGCGGCATTCTATCCGCCAGCTGTCTTCTTCATCGATCCAAGTCGGTTTGAGGCTTTCCAGAAGACCTATTTGGGATTCGAGTACCGCAAGGTGGAGTTTTTGGAAGGTACGGCGCGGGCAAACCAGGTGCGCGCTTACGTTGCGGAGCAACCACTTGACCAACGCTTGTTTCTCTGGGTCCACCTCTTCGCGCCGCACGAACCCTATGAAAAGCAGCCCGGATTCGACTACGGAGATCGCGACGTCGACCGTTACGACTCGGAGATCGCCTTCGCCGACGACGCCTCAGGTCGTATTGTCGATGCGGTGCGACAACTCCGGCCCGAGACCGTCGTGATCGTGAGCTCGGATCACGGGGAAGAGTTCGGTGAGCACGGCGGTCGTTACCACGGTACAACCGTGTACGAAGAGCAGGTGCGGGTGCCGCTCATCGTCAACGCGCCGGGCCTCTTTCAGCCACGGGTAGTAAGTGAACCCGTACAAACCGTCGATCTCCTACCGACTGTTCTCGCAGCGCTCGACGTCCCGCGACCGCCGCGGATCCGAGGGCGGGACCTAGGGGGTCTACTCACAGGCAGGCAGACTCCCGGGCCCGGTTTAGCTCTAGCGGAAACAGAAGAGCAACTGCTGCTCGCGGAAGGTCCTTTTCGGTTGATCTGCTCGCGGATGCTCGGTGCCTGCAAGCTCTACAACATCGAGGCAGATCCGAAGCAGCAGCGGGACGCGGGCGCTGATTTCCCTGAACAGGCCGATCGGCTCCGGCGCCGCGAACGGGAATTGGCAGCGTCCCATGGTCAGTTCGAGGCAGAGGGCCTGCGCGCAGAGGGTAGGGGCTGGCCGCCCGCAATTCTGCGTGCGGTCGCTGGTGATGCCGACGCGGCGGACGAGATTGCGTCATTGCTCGATGATGCCGACGCAGCGATCCGGCGGAAGGCAGCGGAACTGCTGTTCGAGCTGCACCGCCCGAGCACACGCGACGCACTCATTCTGGCGCTCGCGCGCGACGAGGATCCAGCCGTCAAGGCGTGGTCAGCCCTGGCACTCACGCGGCTGGGGCACGGCGCTCCGCTCGTCGTCGATCTGCTATCCAACACCGATCTCAAGTGGCGGCGTCTCGCTGCGCTCGCTTTGGCAGAGTCGGGAGATCGGCGCGGTGGACAGATTCTGGTCGACTGGTGGCGCGATGAGAAGTCGAGAACCTACCAGCGCTCAAGGGAGCTATTGGCGGCCTTAGGTCGGATCCGTTGGCGCGACGCCGTGTACCCACTATGCAAAGGTCTTGGCGATGTCCGGCTTCGACCCGCAATTGCGTCAGCACTCGCAGACATTGGGGACGAGGCGGCACGCGGGCCACTGGTCCGCGCTTTTGCCGAGGAACGCTATCAGGGGGCTCGAATCGCGCTTTCGGAGTCCCTGACAAGGCTCAAGGCAAAAGAGGAATTGGCGCGTCCGCTGCTGCGGTTCATGGGCGTACCTGACCCGCTGCCCGGTGCCTTGGGCGTGGCGCTTCGATCAGGGATCTTGGAGCATGTGGGCGGCCCAGACCAACGCGACCTTCGAAGGCTGCAGCAACGCTCAAACCTCGGCGTTACCCTTCAATTATTCATCCCAAAGTACGGAAATAACAAAGGATTAAGAGTACTGTGGCGGGTGAGTAATCCTGGACCAACGGCAGGCGAGGTGCGGCTTGGGCTGCCTCCAATAGCCTCCCCTAACACCTCAAAGGCATCCGCTGATCGTGCTGGAATGATGAGCGAATTTTCAGGATCAAAATTCCTGAGCGTCGCAGTGCCAGCGCAGAGCCCTGAGATTGAGATCGTTAACCCTGTGCCCGCCAATTTGGGCCTTCGTGCTGGCCTGGTAACCGAGATACGCGTGCTCTCGACGACGTCGGTCCGTGTCGAAGCGATTGCAGTCGTTCCACTTTCAGACGAGATTCCGGCCCCGGCACCAGAGCCTTGGAACACAGACTTCAGCACTGAGGCAGCCCAAGTCCCTTGAACCCCGAAGTGAATGAGTGGATGGGCCTGCATTCCTTGTCGTTCCTTCGTTCGCGCGAGCTGAGCCGTGGTATAGGGCCGCGCGGTGACCGAACTCGACGATGACAAGGCCACTCGGCGCGCGCAGCGCCGAGAGA
>JBLNFG010000816.1:0-4084 GCA_050263495.1 Myxococcales bacterium
CCGTGCCGCGCTCGAGGTACCACACTTGGTGCGGCGACTCGTGCTCTCCGTAACCTCGGGAGGCGTCGACGTGGCGGCGTTGGGTGGTGTGAATTGGCGCCCGGAATTCCGACGCTGCAACCCATCTCTGCCGCGCTGGTTCGAGGAAGACTGGACTGATCTATCCGCCCGATTGCCTGAGATTGCGGCGCCGACGCTGCTACTCTGGGGCGACACTGATCCGATCAGCCCCGTCGCCGTGGGCGAACACCTGGCTAAGCTGATCCCGAATTCCGAGTTAATCGTCGTGAAGGGTGGCGATCACGATTTAGCGTCGTCTCATGCCGAGGTGATCTTGCCGCACGTGCGTCGACACCTGGAGAAGCCGGGCTGACGCTGCAGCACGACGCGCCGACCGAGGAAAGACACCCCACCGCTAAGGCATTTCAAACTGATGGCGCTCTAGGCAGGTGCTCTGACCGAAGGGGCGAACGCGGGCCGCAACACGCGGCATCGATTTGTTGAAAGGTTTCTGCGCTAGAGGTGACATACCGTTAAGAATGGGGTCCCACTCTGAGCTCCTCCTTTCAATCGGTCCGAACCATGGCGCAGCTGTAACCTAACTATTCACCCTGGCTGTGTTTTTTGTTTGCGTGCGCTTACGATCCACGGCTCGCTCAACGTGACCAGCGCGATCGTGTTATGGTCGACATCGGCTTGAGCTTTGTTCTGAGAAACCCTATGGAAGGCAAAATCCTAGCTGGTCGTTATCGATTGCTGCGAAAGCTGGGGCAGGGCGGCATGGGGGCCGTGTGGCGAGCCGAACACATCACGCTCGGAACCCCTGTCGCGATTAAACTCATCGACGCGAGTATTGCCGATTCAACTGACGCATTGATGCGCTTCAAGCGAGAAGCACAGTCGGCTGCCGAGTTACACAGTACGCACGTCGTTCACATCCTTGATTATGGCGTCGATCAGTTGGTGCCATATATCGCGATGGAGCTGCTGGAGGGCGAAAGCCTCGCAGTGCACTTGGCTCGAGTGGGCCGTCTCGCTCCGCCACGAGTCGCTGAGATCCTGTCACAGGTCGGACGTGCCTTGAGCCGAGCGCACGCGGCGGGGATCGTGCATCGCGATCTCAAGCCGGAAAACATCTTCTTGGTGTCTGAAGAAGACGAAGAGATCGTCAAGGTTCTAGATTTCGGAATCGCCAAGCGAGTGAACGCCCTGTCGGTGAGCGGTGGTGTCAAGACCTCGACCGGGGCGCTCCTCGGGTCACCTTTGTACATGAGTCCCGAGCAAGCTCGGGGCCATGCCACCGTCGACCACCGCACGGACATTTGGTCGTTGGCAGTGATCGCGTATCAATGCATCACTGGGTCACGGCCGTTTTGCGCCGATACCCTCGGCGCTCTTCTGTTTTCGATCTGTTCCGATCCCATGCCGGTGCCATCGGCCGTCGCTGAGGTACCGCCCGGGTTCGACGCGTGGTTTGCCCGTGCAGCGGCGCGCGATCCCGCGGCGCGCTTCTCGAGCGCGAACGAGGCAGTGGCAGAGCTACGCAGGGTCTGCTGCCCAAAGTTGACAGGCGAGTCGGTGAAGTCCGCGGCCAGTTACGACAGCATGACCGCGGGTTCAACGGCGCCGCTCACCTCGGCTTCGGCCGTAACGCCTGCGGATTTGGGGCAGACGGCGATCCCCTCTTCCATCACGGTCTCTGCGGGGTCCAGAGTTCGCAGCCGTTTGGTTTTGGGCGGCGCGGCAACGGCGGGAGTGTTGGTCGCCGTGACCGCGCTACGGTCGCTGCAGGTCACGAAGGACGAGACGCTCACGGCTCAGCCGAGTGCCGCCGAACAGAGGGCAAGTGGAAGTGCGCCATTGGCGCTCGGCGCGGAACACGTGCTCGCACCGGGAGTCCCGGCGTCCGCATACGCGCCGCTGGTCCGCGACGACACAAACCAGACATCCCCCACGCAGGTGTCAGCACCTCCCCCGATAGGCGTCGCGTCCGCGACCAATTCCGTTGCATCCGCGACCAATTCCGTTGCATCCGCGACCAGTGCCGGCGCCACGGAGTCGAATGCCGCGACTCCAGTGAACCGACGGGGGCAACCGGCAACGACCCAGGAGCGCCAACGCGCCGCAGCTCGATCCGTGTCTGCTGCAGCCAAAGGACGGCTGGAGCAGGGAAAATCCAAAGCCAAGAAGGATCTCACGCTCGACCAGAAGGCTGGATTCTGATGCTTACACAACGACGGCTTCAAACCTCGATTCTGATCGCTGCTGTCACGCTTGGCTCGGTTGGCATCGCGACTAATGCACGCGCTGAGGATCCGATGGTGACGGCTACTGCGCGAGAGATCACCAAAGAAGGGATTCTCGCCTACGAGGAGGGACGGTACGATGACGCAGAGAAGAGCCTGGCCCTGGCTTACTCGGTCATGCAGCTTCCCACGATTGGTCTGTATCGGGCGCGAGCACTGGAGAAACGCGGCAAATTGGTCCAGTCCTCCGAGCAATTCCTGGCGATCACGCGGCTCGAACCCGCACCCTCATGGCAGCCGATTCAGGCTCAGGCCCAACGCGAGGCACAACAGGAACGCGATGCCCTCGTGTCGAGAATCCCTCGTTTGCAGCTTCAAGTCGTAGGAGCCGACCCAGCTCAGACCTCGGTCACCATCGACGGAGTGCTCGTGCCCACGGCATTGCTGGCGATGGGAGCGATGGTCAATCCTGGGCATCGAGTCGTCGTGGCGAGGCACGGAGAACGGGAGCTCACCGAATATTTCGACTTGCAGGAGGGTCAGCGACTAGAAGGCACCTTGTCCTTTACCAAGCGTCCGTCCTTGCCGGGACACGACGTGCCCCGCAGCGCTGCTGTTCCGACGGTCCGTGACCAAGCCAAGTCCTTGAAACTGGAACGAGCACCCACCGCTGAACACGAGCCAAGCACGAATCTCAAGCAAATCCTGGGTTGGACTGCGCTTGGGTTGGGTGGTGTGGGGTTGGTGGTCGGTAGTGTCGAGGGTGCAATCGCTGTCTCCAAGCGAAACGCCCTCCTAGATAGTGACGAATGCCCAAACGACGAGCACTGTACGGTGAGTGCCTCCGGCCGCGTCGAAGCGTTGAATACGGCACGCACCGTCTCTAGCGTCGGATTCATTGCTGGTGGGTTGTTCGCTGCAGCAGGCGCGACGCTCTTGCTTTGGCCCAAAACGCCACAACGCGCTGGGGGCATGGCTCTCACGTTCGGACCCGGTTTCGTGAACGCCGCGAGGTTCTTCTGATGAAACGCTATTCTTGGTGCACTTGGTCCGGTCTGAGCGGCATGGTGATGACGAGCTGCCTCGTTCCGTCGCTCGAAGCCGATTTGCCCGAGTCTGTCGGAGGCCCGGGCAACGGAAGCGGAACGGGCGGAGCTACGACGCGCACGAAGTCGACGGTGACGGGCGGACGCGCAAACAGCACCAACACGCGTCCGAGTAGCGACGCAAGCTCGATCGCCTTTGGCGGTGGGAGCGCCATCGCGAGTGGCGGGAGCGGCGGTACCACGGCGTGCGGCACTACGCCGTCGAAGTTCGATCCGATTGAGACGGACTTCGGCCTTAGCTCGTCACTGGCTGGCAGTGGTTTCCGCGAGCACAGCGGCTCGGGAATCAAAGATGGGGTGATTGAGTACGTCAAGACCACGGCGAACCTGTGTTCGTCTGGGTGTTTGCACTTGTCCGCTCCGTTCACCAAAGGCATACAAGCTTGGAGTCTCAGTTCGTCACTGATCGTCGAGAAGGAGCTCCCAGGGGCCACGAATGATACGGGAGTCAACCTGGTAGGAGCCCGCATTGTGGCCATGGTCTCGGTGAGTAACCCAGACAACGTTCCGGTCATGTTCGAGATTTTCGCCCAGGGCTCTGCGCCCGATTGGGGTTGGTCGGGGGGGCTCGATGGCGCCTCGACTCTGGGCGATCTGGGTGCGTTTAAGGAGTTCGCTTTCCTGGTCCATGACGCGACATCCGTCAGCGATGGCCGAACGCTGACGTTCTGCGCGTCCGATACGGTCAAGTATGGTTTCAAGATCCAGGCCTCCAAAACCATCACCAACGAC
>JBLNFG010000817.1:0-10361 GCA_050263495.1 Myxococcales bacterium
GTGGTCTGTGACTGATACAGCCGACAGTCAACCGAAACCCGTTTCTGAGCAGGGTTCGGTGAGCAGGGACCTGTATCCCGATACAGTCAGCTGACGGCTGTACCCAGTAAACTGCAAGCCGTCGCCGACACTGCCCACTGCCTGCCGACGACCAGGGCGCCGATACGGAAGCTGCTTCCGTCGCCGAATTCAAGGACATTCCAGCAGATTTGGATGCGCTCGCCCTGCTGGGTGCCATCTCATGGGTTTGGTGTCAGCGTGCCATCGAGGTAGCCTTTTCGTTTTCGCCATCTCCCTCGTCGCTGGTGCAGAGCCAAACGCCTGAAGGCGCCGGGTGAGCATACCGCTCCACCGCTGTCGGCGTGCGTTTCCTTCGCACGAGAACAACGAGGGTGCCAGCGAAGGGACAGACAGGCCATCCAACGCTCGACCGTTCGCACCTCGACGTCTCGCCAATTCGCACGACGCAGTGCAGGGCGTAACGAGTGACCTGCATTGACAAGGTAGTAGCGCGATTCAATCGAAATGAGGCGTCCTTCGGAGCCGCTGCTAGTGGTGCACCTTTCACGACGAGTCGTCCAAGTCCCAATTCGTTCGCGAACTGTTACTACCTGCTTTTCAAGGGATTCGGGGTTACTAGCGTGCTGCCAACGTTGGAGCGCACGAGCTCCTCATGTTGACATGCACACGTAGGTGCGCGACGGCATGCAGAATGCATTGATATTCGAGAGATCCACTGACGTGCCTCAGGTAATTCCGGCAACCGCAACGCTTTCGGTAATTTTGGAGTTGCCGAAGCACGCGCACACCGGCATTGGTGTCATAGCTGAGCCGCCTGGCACAGTCAGTAGTTTGATGAACGGTCGTCAGGAGTACGCCAACATTGCTACCCGCGTTATGGCACTGTCCTTGCGAAACGCGCGGCGAAGGAGCCATCCAATGACTTTGCGAAAATCCGGATTTTTGATTTCGCTCGGCTGTCTACTCGTGAGTGTAGTGGGGTGCGAGTCGAACAGCGGAAACCCAACCAAACCCACCGACAACGGCGAGCCCGGGGTGTTTGAATCGGATGCCCCGAACGGCAGCGCATCGCGCAACAAGAGCGCGTCGCTTGATTCTTCGACAGCGGGTGAGGCCGCTCCGACAGCTAACGCAGGGGACGACGGGAGTGCAGCCCGTGCCATTGAGGAGGCGGACATTATCAAGCTCGAGGGGACGCGGTTGTATGCGTTGTCTCAATACGGCGGGCTCAGCGTGATTGACGTCTCGAATCGGGATCAGATGCGGCTGCTTGGACGTAAGAAGGTGCAGGCACAGCCATTCGAGATGTACGTTCGCGATCAGGTGGTTTTTGCGCTGTACAATGGCTACGGCGAATATGTCCCCGGCACCAAGGAAGGGGAGTGGAGCTGGGTGACGACGAGCCACGTCATGGCCTTCGATACCCACGACCCAAGTAATCCTGCTGTCGTCGGGAAGTTTGAGGTGCCCGGCACGATTCAAGACTCACGAATCGTTGGCAACGCGTTGTACGTGGTCGGCTATCAGACTAACGGCTGCTGGGGATGCGCAGACGGCGAGAGCACGACCATCATCTCCTTGGACGTGTCCGCCCCGAATGCCATCCGTAAGGTTGACGAGCGGATGTATGCGGATGATACGACGACGCAGTGGTCCTGGAAGCGAAGCGTTACCGTCACGGACAAACGGATGTACATTGCGGGCCCCGAGTACGGTACTGACGGGCCTCTTGGGTCCACCATTCAGGTCGTTGATATCTCGGATCCCACGGGGAAACTGGTTGACGGCGCGAAGGTTAGTGCCGCTGGCAAGATTGACAGCCGTTGGCAGATGGATGAAACGGCCGGCGTCTTGCGCGTGATTAGTCAACCAGGGGTCTGGCGCCCAACTGATCCGCCCCGCATTCAGACGTTCGGTGTGGAGTCGGCCCAGGCGATCACCAAGCTTGCCACCGTCGACATGGTCGTGCCCCAGAATGAATCCCTGCGTAGCGTCAGATTCGACGGTCCGCGTGGTTATGCGATTACCGCAGTCCAAACGGACCCACTGTTTACGATTGACCTAACCGACCCCGCTATTCCACGCCAAGCCGGGGAATTGGTCATGCCCGGCTGGGTCTACTACATGGAGCCGCGCGGTGAACGTGTAGTTGGTTTGGGCTATGACCAGGGTAACGCGGCGGGGGCACTGGCCGTCTCGCTCTTTGACGTCAGCAATCTGGCCAAGCCAACCATGTTGGCTCGCGTCAATTTCGGAGGCGATTGGGCGTGGATTGGCGAAGATCAGGACCGCGTACACAAGGGATTTCAAGTCCTAGACGCCGCGAATCTCGTGCTCATGCCGTTCTCGGGATACTCCTACCGCCAGGCGGACTGCTCCAGCACGTACAACAGCGGTGTGCAGTTGATTGATTGGACCGGCGACACGCTGTCGTTGAAGGGTGTTGCCCCAACCATCGGCGCGGCTCGGCGTGGGTTCCTATACAACGAGCGACTCTTCACGGTTTCTGACGAGAGAGTGGAGAGTTTCAGCATCGCGGACCGCGCGAAGCCCGTCCGAACTGACCAACTGAAGTTGGCTGAGAACGTCTCCCAAACCCTCGACGCGGGGACTGCGGTCGTGAAAGTCGGGCAAGACTGGTGGAGCGGTAGTGTCAGCATCG
This sequence comes from Myxococcales bacterium, assembly GCA_050263495.1. Taxonomy (GTDB): domain Bacteria; phylum Myxococcota_A; class Polyangia; order Polyangiales; family Polyangiaceae; genus FEN-1139. Next base: position 2,684 of record JBLNFG010000817.1, read on the forward strand.
ACACCACGACGCTTGCAGCCGTGCAAGATCCGGCTTCGAATGGCCACTTGGACGTTCAGATCGATCAGCGCAATTGCAATAGCTGGTCGAGTCTCGGTTCGGCGCTCGCGAAGGACGGCAAGGTCTTCCTATTGATCGATCAATACAACTATGAGGACAAGGAGACCGGCGGAACCTCGACGCGCGTGACGCGACTGATTACCGTGGACGTTGCCAACCCGGCGGCCCCAACGGTAGTCGGCGAAGCCACGATCGATTTTGGTTCGGGCTGGAACTACTGGTACAACGCGGGGCTGGTCAACGCAGGCTCCTCGGCGGTAATGGCTGGCAACGTGATCGTGGCCATGGGACGCGAAAATGTCGTCATCGAGAAGCGAGTCACGGGTGATATCTACGGAACCAAGAGCGTCATTAAGGTCATTGATCCCGCCAACCCAAGTGCTCCGCAAGTTAGCTCCGTTGAGCTGCCAATTAGCCTGGGGACGACTGGGCTTCTGGCGAGCGGTAACATCATCGGCGTCGGGCACTTCCTCGAATCACCCTCCAACCCGGAACGGGTGCGATTCTACGTTGATCGTCTCGACATCACCGATCCCAAGAACCCCGTTCTAAGCGCGCCCGTCAACGTGCCAGGGTCGCCCGTCGCGTTTGATGCCAAGAGCTCGAACGTGGTGACCGTAGACTATACGGACATCAAGCAAGAGGGAATTGCGAGCGAGACCTGTTACTCAGACTACAAGAGCGCATGGTTCGAGTATCCAGATGGGCGGTACGAGGAAGGTGCGCTTGGGACCTGCCATAGCATGCAAGAAACGGTGTCGTTGGTCGCACTAAGTGGCACCTCGGCAAGCGTGCTCGGTGCGCAGAAGCTCGAGGTTGGGCAGGCGGTAAGTAATGTGGCCGTGGGCGACGACCGAGTGTTTATGACGATCGGAGCCGGCGGTTATCGGCCCTATGGAATAACCGCCGATGTAGCAGTCTCCTGCAAAGGGTGCGGCGGGTACTATGGCTACTCCACGATCGAGGCAAGCAAGCTCCCGCTGATTGTAGTTGCCGGGTTGGGCTCGTCAGCATTCGCTCTGGGCCAGGTCGAATTGAGCGGAGGAGACTATTGGTCGTATTCACCGATCGTGGCGAGCGGGCAGCGAGCCCTGCTTTCCACTGGCTGGCGAGGCAAGTTGGCCGTGGTTGACGGAGCAAACGTTGCTGCCCCTACAGTTGTGCGCGAGGCAGAGGTAGTCGGCAGCGCGCAGCATCTAACGGCAATTGCTGGGATAGGCATCGCGTCCATGTATTACGATGGGGTGCAGACCATCCAGATCAAGGACTGAGAAGGAAGATAGTTGGGAACGAGGAAGCCCTGCTCTTTTTGAGTGGGGCTTCCCTTTTTCTTCCGCGGCCAGCGTGGGCGTCTTATGACAAGATCACCGCAGCAGGGCTGGATCGTTCGCAAACGCAATCGTCATCACGGATCTGGGCGGCAAGGGGACCTCGGTCGGGTCGCTCTCTGGGGCGAACTCTGCGCCGGGCTGCCACGGCGCATCGCTGGTCGTGGTGAAGCTCTTGCTGGCTACGTAAGCAAAGCCTCCGAGTTTGAGAGAGAAACTGCGCTGCGCATTGGAGGTGTTGAGTACGACCACGGTCAACCGTGATCCGTCTGATGCCAGAAAGGCGGTTGCCAATACGTCGGTCGCGCCCACGTTGGTCCTTAGTACCCTGTCTCCCGGATCTGTGTACCGGCTGAAGTGACGCATCGCGTAGTACGGCTCTCGAATCGTGTAACCGTTCGCTGTCGTCCAACGGCTCGGGTCACGAGGATTGTCGATGGCTATCAACCCCGAAGTTGGCCAGAACAACTCCCAGTGCAGGTAGGCCGAGGCATGCTCAATCGCTATCGAATGATGAATCAACCAGGCCACTTCGAACCCGCCCTGCACCGCCTTCCCCGCCTGGTCAGTAGGGGAAAACTCGGTTTGGAATTTGGGTAGTTCGGGGAATGTCTGCGCTATGTCTGCCATTGGCACATAGAAGCCGTCAGGATTCTTCCAGCTGTTACCGTCGTACAAATGGTGGGCAATGCCATAGAGCTGCCCGGGTTCGGCGGCCTCCACGTACTTGAGGACCGCTCCGTTCAATAGATGCGCAGAATCGGGCCCGATCAGTCGAGCTGGGATCGCGGCGGACGAGAATTGGGTCGCAACCGCGTCGAGCGCGCGGTCGTATCCGGGAAAGCCATTCTGTTCAATGGGCTCAAAGCGACACCCCTCCCAGCCATTGGGCACGAAATCGGGCTCGTTCTGGATGGAAACGTAATACGGGTCAAGCCCCTCGGTACGGTAGGCCTGGATCGATTCAACCCAGTACCTGGCGAACTCGTCGTACGGAAAGCTCCCATCGGTATTCTTGCGCAGCGTACAGCCCGTATCCGAGCCACCGGAACAGTTCGCGATGCCACTCGCCTTGAGCGAAGCGGGGGGCGCCCAGGATGTCAGCAGCGTTCTCAGCGGGTGCCCCAAGCTCTCGGTTGCAGCTTGGACAATCGCGACTCCATTTGCATCCGGCACATCTCCCGCTTTGCGATATTGGTTGCGCAGGCGCAGGATGTCGATTCCGAGGTCTGCGAAAAGTAACTGAGCAAGCTCCGCGCGGTTGGGATGGTCCGTAAACAACTCGCCGTACCAAGCCACTGACGCTCCAAACCCTTCGATGGTTTGGAGTGGCTGCGCTGTGTCCACCTCCACCATCGCGGTGCCGAGCGCCACCTCGTCGCCGTCTGCGTCAGGGATCACTCGAGCCGAACCAGAGCAGGAGGCAAGCACGGGAATCAGGCAGAACGAAAGGAGAGGTGAATGACAGCGTAAAGCAGAGCACTTCATTGTCGCTAATTCGCTAGGGCAAGATAGACAGGGGTTGCATTCGGTCACGCACGCGCCGGGCGTTGTGCGAGACCCTGGCCTGCACAACACCGCGCAAATCGAGCGAGGTTTTGTGCAGTTTAGGATTCTCGAACTTGTTAGTTCTAGTCGTACCGGCGTCTCGGCGCCAATCCTGGAAAGGATGCCAAGCTGCCACGCGCCCAGAATGGCAAGCGAACATGGTTTGCGGTAAGCATCCTAGCGACATGCAACGACCTGTCTGGATCAAAATCTGCGGCATAACGATGCCTTCCGACATTGACCTGATCCATTCAGCGGGAGCGGACGCAGTGGGCCTCAATTTCATCGTCCGTTCCAAACGTCGCGTAGACATCCAGACTGCGCGCACGATTGCAGAGGCGGCCCACGGCAAGCTGGAGCGCGTCGGTGTCGTTGCGGACTTGGAGGAGACCCAAATCCTCGACTTGGTGAACGTAGTGGGGCTGGACCGGATTCAACTGCACGGGAACGAGCCCGAGGAGTTGGTCAGACGACTCGGTTCTCTTGCCTATAAAGCAGTCGGAATTAGCTGTGCGGCAGACGTTGTTGCTGCCGAGAGCACGTCTGGCCCTCGCCTGCTCGCCGACGCAAGGCTCGGCGAGCTCGTGGGAGGCACTGGAACAACGTTTGACTGGAGCCTGATCGAAGCATTGTGTCGCAAGCGAGAGGTGATTGTCGCGGGTGGGTTGCATCCCGGAAACGTCTCGCGCGCCGTGCGTCAGCTCCGCCCATTTGGGGTCGATGTCGCAAGCGGCGTCGAGGAACCATCTAGTCCTGGGCTCAAGTCAGAGTTGCTTGTTCGCCGATTCGTTCAGGAGATCCGCACCGTGGCGACCGTGTAGAGCGGTGGCCACGGTGCGGAACGATCGATGTTGCGCATTGATTCATGCGGGCGCGGCGCTCTTTCGGCGAGACGCGCGCTGCCGCTCGAGCCCAATCGGACCGCCACTCGCGAACGGCGTGTGCACCGCAGCAACTCCGAATCCCGCTGCACGCTGTAGCGCGTGCCTATTCCGGCTCGGCAAGAGGCACTTCTTTTTGCTCCACACTGGTCTGCGTCCCGGTCGAAGTGACGAGGGTCGCGTAAGCGACCGCATTGCCCGGCGCTTCACCCACCGATCCCACACCGACGATGCGCACGTCTTCGACTTGGCGCTGAAACGGCACATGGTCACCCCCGCAGATCACGAGATCACAAGGATCAGTGCCAATCAGCGCAAGCACCTCGTCGTCTGTCATGTCATGGGTCAAAGCTATGGTTGGGTCCGCCGGTGAGCCATGAACGACGACCATCTCGTGTCCAGATTCGAGCGGCAAGCGTGCCGTTTTCGGCAAGCGCTTTAGTCGCGCCAAGATCAAATCTCCGAGTTCGCGATGCGTCGATAGGAGCCGCTCCAGCCGCTCCTGTTCAAGGGCCGATTCAGGATGGAGGTCTTCTGGATCAAGTTCGGCAAGTGCCCGATCAGTCAGGCCCTGAACGCACAGAGCATTGTTGTCGACCAGGCGTTTCCAGACGTCGAGTGGCCGCGGGCCAGGGAAGCAGAGATCGCCACACACGACGAGTTGGTCGTATCCCCAGTGTTTCGCCTCAGCTAAGACTGCGTCAAGTGCGGCAGCGTGGCCATGTATGTCGGAGATGCAAAGAAAACGCATGTTGACTCGGGTAGACGGAAATTTCGAACTGAAGTAGCCGTTAATTTAGGCTCGACGTCGCGCACGCGCCACGTCGAGAGCCGCATACGTGAAGATGATGGAAGCGCCAGCGCGTCGAAATGCGAGCATCGTCTCGAGCAGGCAGCTCTCGTAATCGATATAGCCACGGTCGGCCGCCGCCCGCAGCATCGAGTACTCTCCGCTGACGTGATACACGGCGATCGGCAAATGGGTGTAATCGCGGAGTAGTCGCACGACGTCCAAGTATGGCAAGCCTGGCTTGACGAGTAGCCAGTCAGCACCCTCGGCGACGTCGAGCTCAGCCTCGCGCAAAGCCTCGCGTGAGTTTGGCGGATCCATTTGATAAGTGCGCTTATCCCCGCTGCGTGGTGCCGAATCTAGCGCTTCACGGAACGGGCCGTAGAATGCAGAGGCGTATTTGGCCGTGTAGCTACAAATCCCAACATCAATGTATCCACCAGCATCGAGCGCGTTTCGAATGGCTGCAACTCGGCCGTCCATCATATCGCTCGGTGCAACGACATCTGCTCCGGCCTTGGCTTGAGCCACGGCCATTTCAGAGAGCAGCGGCAAGGTGGCGTCATTGTCAATTCGGCCTTCGACGAGCAGGCCGTCGTGGCCGTCCGAAGAGTACGGATCAAGCGCTACGTCCGTAATCACGACGAGCTCAGGGATTTCGTTCTTGAGCGCGATGATCGTCCGTTGCAACAACCCGTTCGGATTTAGTGATTCAGTGCCGTTCGGATTCTTCTTCGAACCCTCCAAGGCGGGGAATAGTACGACCGCGTTTACTCCCACGTTGACGGCCTCCCGAGCCGTCTCGACGATGCGTCGCAGACCCAGGCGGGACACGCCTGGCATGCTCGAAATCGGGCTTTCTGAGCGCTCCCCTTCCTGCACGAAGAGGGGCAGGACGAGGTGCTCGGGTTGGACCTCGGACTCCCGAACCATGGATCGGAGCGCGCGTGTTGTGCGGTTACGGCGGGGCCGGGGAGTAATCATGGCGCCAGGTTAGTACCCCAATTTGAACAGGGCGAGTGTCTCTATTGGGCAGAAATCACCCAAAGCGCAGTCGACTCAGGAGCTACCGCGATGGAGCTCTTGCTCAGTGCTTCGTTGAGGATTCCTCTCCGGCGTATTCGGCGGCGCGCCCGCGCGAACTTAGCGGCCACAAAAGCCACAGCCCCGGGGGCTTCAGCAGAAGAGCCCGGGGCTGCGAGCGCGATCTAGACTAGTATTACTTGGCCGGAGCCGGGCTCGGCGTGGCTTGCGCTGGCGCCTTTGGCGTAGCAGGAGCAGCCGGAGCTGCTGCCTTTGGCGTGGCGGGAGCAGCCGGAGTGGCGGGAGCTGCTGCCTTTGGCGTAGCGGGAGCAGGGGCTGCCGCCTTGGGCGCGGCAGGGGTCGCTGGCACGGCCGCCTTCGTGGTTGTGCGTGCTGCACCTGCGGGGGTTGCCACCTTCGGATCCGCAGCCTTGGCAGGGGTTGCCGATGCTTTGGTTTCAGCTGGTTTCGCAGCTGCGCCAGCCTTCGCGTCGGCCTTTCCAGCGGGCTTCGCATCCGGAGGAGGCACGATTGGGGGAGGCACGGCCATTGGTGCAAGTTCCGGCAATGGCTGGAGGATGACCGTATCGGTAGTCATTGAAGGGATGAGTACCCGATTGCGTTTGGTATCGAGACCGATATCTGCCGGTGACGGGAGGCCAGTCAGCAATTGCTCGAACGTGCCACGTGGGCGGCCGCGGTAGATGGCCTGTGCGTCCCAACTCGAGACAAGCAGTGTTCCGTCAGCCAAGCGCACGATGCCGTCCAAGCCACCTTTCGGAAGAATGGTGACATCCTCCCGCTCGCCCTTCTTGTTCAATCGAGATAGCTCCGCTCCACGGAACGTGACGACGAAGACACCATCTTCGTCGCTAAGCAACCCGTTTGGTCCCTGCAAGTCCTTGCTTGCGATGAGCGGCTTTGTTGCAACCGCTTTCGTGTCGACCACGAACACCGCATCGCTTCCGGTCGGCTCGAATCCTCCGTCTTTGCCGGTTTTCAGTCCTGTGTCGGACACGAACAGCTTGTTGCCTTGCCCGACACTAATGTCGTTCAGGAACGTGGCGCGGGGTACTCGGATTTCGCCCTTTGCCTTGCCGGTCTTCTTCTCGAAGATGCGGATGACATTGAGGTCCGCGACGTAGAGCAAATCCCCTACGATCGCCATACCCTTAGGCGCGTTCAGTTTAATTTCCTTCTTGGCCCCGTCGATAAAGAGGGGTTCGATGACTTTGCCGTCGGCATCGAGCTTCGAGATGAATCCGTTGTCGTCGGCGTCCGCTGGCTTGCCGTTGACGTTGCTGACCAGATAGATGTCCGTTTCCGCGTCGTACAAAACAGACTCAGGCGCTTTCAAACCAGCATCCTTCACCACGATCGGGGCGGGAATTACGGGCTTGGCCGGGGCCGCGGGCGGTGGCGGCGGCGTAGGCGTTACGGAAACGGCGGGTGGCGGGGGAGGAGGCGGTGGTGGTGGCGGTGGCGCAGCTGCTGGCGCGGCAGGCTCGCATGCGCTGACCAACAGCCACATCGCTGCGATCAACTTCGTTGAAAAACCTGGCGCAATTGACTTCACGTGCGTCATCCAATTCCTCCTTGTGCTTCCACAGACAACCGGTTGCTCCTCGCAACCGAGACTCGGTGGCCATCTGGCCAAATCCGAAGCGGGTTGAGGTCACATCAACCGCACGGGGATGTCAACTGTTGACGTCAAACTGATGGAGTCTTTGCTGTTTTAATTCCAGGAATAGTGGATTAGGCCGCAAGGACAGCGCCAGCTCGGGCGAAACATTGTTGCCTTGAGCTGCCGCAGCGCGAATCAGAGCACTTGCCGTTTACTGCGTCTCCAGCGTTTCCTCGCGCAGCACTCTGCGCAGCCCTACTCGACGTCTCTTAGCCCGGCCCCCTCCAGTGCCGGGCCGCACGCATACCTACTCTGCTACCGGCAGATGTCGCCGTCCCAGCTTGCGTTCTTCAGCGAGCTGCATCTGGCGCCAATAGCAGTACGGGTTGTCGCGCACGGGGCCGTGTTCGGCATAGGTAGTCCA
>JBLNFG010000818.1:0-2559 GCA_050263495.1 Myxococcales bacterium
TCTGGCGCGCCGCGGGTCTGCCCGTCACGATGGAACTGGTCGTGCAACGCGGGGCCGAGCTCGCAGTGGAGGCGAGGCAGATTCGTGCTCGCTGCAACGGAGCCGTTGCCATCAAACCTGCGTCGGGTGGCTCTGCGATTGGCGTGCGGAAAGTGAGCGAGGAAGAGCCTGTGGAACGGCTGGTCCAGGTACTGGCCGAGGTCCTGGAGATGGACGTGTCGGCGCTCATTGAACCGTGGATTGACGGACAGGAGCTGACCTGTGGCGTGCTCGAAGCAGACGGCCGTCTACGCGCCCTTCCCCCGACGCTGATCCTGCCTAATCGCGCGGAGTTCTACGATTTTGCCTCCAAGTATGCGCCGGGAGGGAGCAATCATGTATGTCCCGCGCCCTTGCCAGATTCGGTGATCGGACGGGTGCAGGAACTCGCCCTGCGTGCCCACCAAGTCGTGGGTGCGCGGGACATGTCACGCGTCGATTTCATTTACGATTCGAATCAGCAAGTGGATCACGCGCTCACGATCCTCGAGATCAACACCCTCCCCGGTATGACTTCGACAAGCCTTTACCCGGAAGCGGCTACAAAGGCTGGCATCGCCTTCGAAAGCCTGGTCGACACCCTTGTTCGCCAGGCGCAAGCACGCCCGCGGCGGGCGCAGCCTGAAGTGTTGGCCATGCCAACCTAGAGGGGAGACGAGCCCGAAGGGCTGAAACCCGACCGCGAACGTCTTCACTCTCCGTATTGGCCGACTCGTTGCGGCGTTCCTCGAAGTGAGCGGCCCGGGGCGCGCTGTGACCAGCCGCCCAAGTGCTCAAAGTGGTACCTTGATCCGTAGGCTCACGGGGCAAACCGCTACGGACGGCATTTGTCGAACAGGCGAGACCGCGGCGTGCTAACAGCTCGCAGCCATGGCAGCCGATCGCAAAATTCTGGTCGTTGGATCCGGTGGGCGGGAACACGCCCTCGCGCTCGCTTTACTCGATTCGCCCTCGGTGGCGGAAGTCTTGGTCACGCCTGGTAATGCGGGAACTGCTTCTTGTCGCCGGGACGACAGGAAAACGCTTCGTAACGTCAGCGGCAAGGCGTTGGACATCGCGGCAAAGGAGCAGGTCGATCTGGCCGTAGTTGGACCCGAGGCACCGCTGTGCGAAGGGCTCGTTGACGAGCTCACCAGTGCAGGAGTGGTGGCTTATGGGCCGTCAAAGGCCGCAGCCAGACTCGAAGGGTCGAAGGCTTTCATGAAGGACTTCGTGGCGCGACACCGGCTGCCCACGGCGTGTCACATCACCCTCCAAAACTCTCACGACATCGCGAGACAGGTGCGCAGCTTCGAACTGCCTCCAGTGGTGAAGGCTGACGGACTGTGCGCTGGCAAAGGGGTGGTGGTAGCGCTGAGCTACGAAGAAGCCATCGACGCCGCTGAGCGGATGCTGAACGGTAATGCGTTCGGCGATGCAGGCCGCACCGTGGTGCTTGAGGAGCGGCTGCTTGGGGATGAAGCGAGCATTCACGCGATATGCGATGGAGAGCGCGCGTTGTTGTTGCCCGCGGCTCAAGACCACAAGCGAATCTTCGACCACGATCAAGGTCCAAACACCGGTGGCATGGGTACCTACGCGCCCGCTCCGCTCGTCTCGAGCGAACTTGAACGGCGTATCCACCGCGAGATCATTCAGCCAGTGCTCGACGGAATGAGGGCCGAAGGTGCACCGTTTCGTGGAACCCTATTCGCCGGTTTGATGATCTCAGACTCGGGCGAGCCCAAGGTGCTCGAATTCAATGTTCGCTTCGGTGACCCCGAGACTCAGGTTTTGCTGCCACTACTCGGCGGAGATCTCGCGGAGTTGTTGATTGGCGCCGCCAAAGGTCGACTCGACCCGAGTTGCGTTTCGCGGAACCAGCAACATGCCATCTGCGTGGTGCTGGCTGCCCCAGGATACCCCGGGACGGTACGCACCGGCGACGTGATTCACGGTCTCGATGCCGCGGGAGCGGTCGAGGGGGTGCGCGTGATCCATGCCGGGACGCGACGATTGGAGGATTCGATCGTTACCGCGGGTGGGCGGGTTCTCGGTGTCACTGCCCAAGGCGCGACCCTCCGCCAAGCTGCCGATCGTGCTTACCAGGCTGCGGACCGCATCCGCTTTGAGGGCAAGCAAATGCGTCGTGACATCGGATTCCGAGCGCTTGTGTAAGTACCAAGCCGGCCAAGTGTGGATTGCGATGAAGTGGGCGGCGTCTAGTGCCGCTCGCCGAAAAAAGTGCCGGTAGTTATTCTAACTCCACGGCGGCACTAGGCGACCGCGGAGCGGGCGCGGGGTTCGGGGTAAAACCCCGAGAAAACCAGGAGGGCCGCGGCTGCGCAGCAGCCCCGCGCAGCGGCGCCAAAGGTCCGTCCAGACTTTTGGCGAGCGGCACTAGCAGCCAACGCTGAGTTGAGCTACGTCGAACGGCCGATAGTGAACCTGAGGTGGTGCGCTTGGCACACAAACTCCACGAGAATCGCCGATGAACAAACCACTGAGACGTATGGTGTGCGGATTGGTTTTGCTCACCCT
>JBLNFG010000819.1:0-3360 GCA_050263495.1 Myxococcales bacterium
GCAACGCCCGCCACAACCACCAGAACCAGACGCAAAGACGAAAGCAACCGGATGTCAACGTGAGGCTCAACTCTTCGCGAACGCTGCAACCGCACCAGCATCCGTATCGCGGTTGCTCCCCACACTAGCTCGCGGGTAAGGTAGCAAACCAACATACGAAGAATGCCTTACGTAGCGGTCGGGCAGCGTTTCAATGCGGCGAGCTATGCCTCAAGCACCAATCCGGGACACGGATCCGTGTCGCTCGTGATTCTGCGCGCGCACACTATCGCTCGCACTTGAGTCGTTCGTAACTCAACAGAATCGCAACCTGCTCCACATGGGTGACCAGACATCGCAGTCAGATTGCGGGGCGCCCGACATTGGTCTGCGGCGTCTGCACCTTGACAGGCACCTGACCACCGTGCAGGCTAAATAGGCTCCAGAAACCTCGTAATCGCGTGATGCTGGGCCATTTTGGGGAAGGTCATTGCTTAAAGGCGGGGTCACATGCAGACGGCATCTCCCATCGTCGTGAATTCGAGCGTTGGCGATCTCGTTGCGGGCAAGTACCGCATAGAAAGGATCCTTAGCGAGGGTGGGATGGGCTGCGTAGTGGCAGCGCGTCACACCGACCTCGATGAATTGGTAGCTATCAAACTCCTGTTACCGTGGGCCGTAGGCAACAGTGAGGCCGTCGCGCGTTTCGCCCAGGAGGCTCGCACTTCGGTCAAGATACGCAGTGAACACGTTGTCCGAACCTTGGATGTTGGGACGCTCGACAACGGCACGCCGTTTATGGTCATGGAGTATCTGGATGGCTCGGACTTGAGCGCCGTTTTGCGTGAGCGCGGCAGCCTGCCGGTCGAGCAAGCTATCGACTTCATTCTCCAGGCAAGCGAAGCCATCGCGGAAGCCCACCGTATGGGCATTGTCCATCGCGACCTCAAGCCAGCGAACCTATTCTGTATTCGCCAGCCCGGAGGCATGCTTTTGATCAAGGTTTTGGACTTTGGGATCTCCAAAGTCACCAATGGGCAAATCGCACATCCGTTGGCGGTAACGACAAATACGGCCACCATCATGGGTTCGCCGTTCTACATGTCCCCGGAACAGCTTCGGTCTTCTCGTTCCGTCGATGTGCGCTCCGACATTTGGTCTCTCGGTGTGATCCTCTTCGAACTACTCTCTGGTCGCTTGCCGTTTGGCGCCGAGACATTGCCGGAACTTTGCTTGGAGATCACAACCAAGTCGCCGCCGCGCCTCCGGGAGTATTGTCCCAGCATCGAGCCGGAGCTTGAAGATGTCATCTGCAAGTGTCTGGAGAAAGATCGGGAGGCGCGATACTCGAACATTGCGGAGTTCGCCCTTGCACTCACGCCGTTTGCGCCAGTGCGTTGCAGCTCTTCGGTCCAGCGAGTCTGTGGAATCATGTGCTCTTGTGATTCCCCGGAAGGCACAGGACGCGGAGCATCATTGCACCCCTCCAGCGAAGACCTCCTGGCAGCAGCTCACGACCATGGGCTTGAATCACGCGACACCAGGGCGCTACATGCCGCGCCAACGTCTGTACCCGCGTTTACGAGCAGTCAAACGCGCGTGGGTCCGAACGTCTTTCGTGCTAGCGACCTGGGCGATGAGGGCCGGCTACCCGTAGATGGATCGATGTTTCCGGCTGTTCTTTCACCCACTGGCCACAGTGACTCCAACCGCTCGCCCTCGACCGCTAAGGAACAGCCGCGGGCGAGGAATGGCCGCAAGCTGCTGGCAACGGTTCTCGTCCTCGCCGCCTTGCTCACGGGAGCTGTTCGCGCCTTGGCCCCCGTATCGCCTCATGCAGACAACGTTCTTAACATGGCGGCTCGCGCGCTGACGTTTCTCCACCCGCAAGAGAGCAATATCGCGGTCACTGTGGCCGGCCCTGGACTAATCCCCATCGAAGACGTTGAGGTGTTCGTGGACGGAAAGAAGCGATGCAACACCTCGCCCTGCTCGACTCCTGTCGGACCTGGAACGCATCTGGTCACGGTCAATGCACGTGGCTATGTCGCTATCTCACCTCAGGCGGTAGCAGCGGGTACTCCACTCAACCTAGTGCTCACACCGGTGTCCAACATCGGATCCCTACAAGTCACAGGTGGGAGCGCCGCCATCACACTCTTCTTAGACGGGCGGGAGGTGGGCACATTGCCGGTGGAGCTGCTAGAAGTCACAGCTGGAACCCATCACCTGCGTATGGAGAGCGGCGGCCGCTTCGAGGCTTACGAACAAAGTGTGTTGGTGACTCCAGACCAACTAACGACAATCGGCCCGATACGCCTCAAGGTCCGCAAAGGGACCGCGACAATCATCGCAGGAGCGAACGCCGAACACGCGCGACTGCAGCTGATCTCGGGGAGTGCAAGGCGCCAACTAACCACATTGCCGCATGTCCTCGAGCTCGACACATCCAAGCCGTATACAATTGTGGCCACGAAGAGGGGCTTTCATAGCACCGTGATCCCGGTCGCCTTTGAAGACGGCATCGACAGAAAGGAGTTCGTGGTGGCTCTCCGCCGTTTCGGAGAGTCTGCGATCGCGAGGGAGAATGCGTCCAGTCAGCAGTCAGAAGCTGCAAAGCAGCTCGCGGACAACACCGCAACCGGAGTGCCGGAGACCCGAAGCGAGCCATCGCACTCAACCCTAGCAGCGGAATCTTCCCCCAGTGCGGAAGGCGGGGTCCAGTCTGACGTACTGGGGGCGTCCTCTCTAGCGCAGCACGGCGGTGACATCACCGGATCAGATGCGCCCGCGGCTGGGCTGGGTATGATCAGCATCAACTCGATCCCGCGTTCCAACGTGTTACTAGATGGTCGCCCGCTTGGAGCCACACCGCGGGCGGAAGTTGCGGTGTCCCCGGGCGATCACGTAGTGACGTTCGTTCACCCCGAGTACGGCCGCAAGCAAGTGGTGGTGAGAGCAATCGCCGGCGAAGCAATCGTTACGTCTGTCCACTTTCCGTAACGTACGGTTATCACTCGTCGCGCGTAAGGTCGCAACGCAACATGTGGCGCGCAATCTGCCAGGGAGAGCGTCAAGACGCTGCTACGACGGGAACGACGAGCCAAAGAGCCAAAGAGCCAGAGGGCCAGAAGTGAGATAGCCGACACGAAGCTCGGACAAGCTGCGGCGTGACATCCCGCAGAGCGCAGGCCCAGAGCGCGGAGCGCCAGTTCGGCGAGCGGGGGCGTGCGTTGGAGCACGGAGGGCAAAAAAAAAGTCCTAACCTTGCGGTTAGAGCTTTTTCACAATTAGCCCGGCAGCGTCCTACTCTCCCACACAGCAACCCATGCAGTACCATCGGCTCCGAGAAGCTTGACTTCCGAGTTCGGAAAGGGATCG
>JBLNFG010000820.1:0-3765 GCA_050263495.1 Myxococcales bacterium
AGCGGTGGCCTACCTACGCGGCGAGCTCCGATTCGGGTGCACTATCTACCACCAGTGCGAACCGATCCGAGCGAACAACCGAGTGCATGCAACGCGCGCGTACATGCACTACTCGAATCCGCATTGGAGCGGACCCGACGAGAACACGACGTCGGCGCCTAACGTCCGACTAGTGCAGGGCGCGGGCTACCGGGCGATTCCGCTGAAACCCTCTCAACAGGATCGGGTACGCGTTAGACAGGTGGACGCGTGGCTGCGGCGAGGTCAGCGCGCAGCTGCTCGGCAGTTCGTCGCGGACCATAGCCTGGAGTGTCGCGCTGAATGCGCCAGCTTTCCGACAGCGAACCCGCATCGACCGTATCGAAACCGAACTGATCGATGAGCTGAACAACAACGTCCTTTGCTTGCTTGTCGTTACCGGCAATCACCAGAGCTCGGCGATCCTTTGCACCTCGCAGCTTGCCATCCGTGATCAGCTCTTCGGCTCGGATGTGGTTGAACGCCTTAACCACTCTTGATTGCGGGAGATGTGCCTGAAGCAGTTCAGAAGTGGTCGTCGATTCGCTGTCGAGTTCTGGGATGTGTCCGTCGCGTTGCGGGTAATAGTTGTTGGTATCGATCACGATTTTGCCGAGCAATGGCTCGACCGGAACACTGCGGTATGCCTTTAGCGGAATGGAAACCACCACGATCTCCCCTGCGGTGGCAGCGTCCAGAGTCGTCCCAGCGCGTGCACGCGGACCAAGTTCCCGAACCAACTCATGGAGCGTACCGGGACCTCTCGAGTTGCTAATGATTACGTCATAGTCACTCTTGACACTCAAAAACGCCAGTCTGCCGCCAATATTCCCTGCGCCGATGAAACCTATCGTTGTCATGAGCACGTATCTAGAGCGGCTCTCACGGAGATGAAAGGCGTCTGCGGGTTCACTCCGAATCGGTGAACTCGAAGTCTCATGTCACGCCAACTTGCGCGGCACCACAGGGGGCACACGCCTCATCGGTGCGGCCGAAGCAGGGGCTAGACCTCATGGTGAAAGTCCGCAGCCTACGACCATGCTCCGCGAAAAACTCGAAGTTATGTCGCGTGCGAAGCCGTGCGCCGGAGCGGGGATACTGATCAGGGCGTAACGGTTGACGACAACCTGATTACAGCGCGCCGAAATCAACGCGCGGCACTCGGCCAAAGGCCCGAGCGCTCCTTTTTTGTTTTCTTGGTCAGTTCGGCGCGATCACGGACTTTGAGTTCGATCGCGACGCGATTCAGTCGAATGACTCAAGGCACAAGGACCCTACGTCACTGTAACTGCTCCGCTGCGAACCACACCGACTTCGTACACGCACGTGCGGGTGGCCAATACGCGCACCCGTCCCTGACCGGGTCGCGGAACGAACATGCCTTTCGTAGCTACGAGAAGCCGCTGGCTGCCTTGTACGCCTTTGCAGACTCTTGCTAGCATTTTGCAAGGCACCGAAGCACACGCACTCAGTAGCATCCCTGGCGCGAATGCAACACTTGCGTGTGCAAGGGCCGAAGACTACGGGGAAGCTCCGCAGCTTTGATATGTCGCAGCCACGAATCAACCACGCGCAGATCCCAGTCGTTCAATTGGTCTGGCCCCTGTTCGTGGAGAATATCCTCCGGACGTCGCTCCTAAGCGTCGACACGCTCATGCTGAGCCGCTACTCCCAAAAAGCCGTCGCGGCGATGAGTCTGGTCCATCAGTTCGCATTCTTCATTCAGCTAATCTATGCGATGGTCTCTATTGGCGCGAGTATCTTGATATCCCAGAATCTAGGTGCGGGGCGCCGACGCGAGGCAGGACTAATCGGGGTAGGAAGCTTGGTCCTCATCTCAGGGCTATCTCTGGTTCTATCGCTCAGCATGCTGGCACTTGCTGGCCCACTCATGAGCTTCTATCGGCTCGATCCCGAGGTGGCAACCTACGCCACGCAATTTCTGGCCATTTTCGGCGGACTTTCGTTCTTCATGGCACTCAATGCCGGACAAGCCAGCATTGTCCGGGCCTGGGGATATCCGCGCGATTCCATGTGGGTGAACACGATTTGTTTGCTGGTCACCGTCGCGGGAAATGCGTTGTGTCTGTTTGGTCCATTTGGTTTTCCGATTCTCGGAGTGGTCGGCGTGGCCTTCTCGAACGTACTCAGTCAAGCCGTCGCTTGCGTGCTCTATCATTGGATCATCAAGCACAGAGTCGAGATCGAACTACCCTTGCGCCAAATAATGCGCATTCCCCGCCCAATCTACCGCGCCGTGCTGTCTGTGGGCATACCCACTGCAGGCGAAAACCTATCCTACAACGTCTCGCAGATCGCGATCTATTCCATGATTGCCAAGATGGGTACCGACGCCTTGGCGGCCGTAGGAATCGTGTTGGCTCTACTTCGCTATGTCTTTATGCCTGGCATCTCGATTGGGAGCGGCGCACAAATTAAGGTGGGCTACTTGGTGGGCGCCGGTTGCCACGACGATGCGAAAGCCAGAGTCTATCGCTACTTCGCCGTCGGATTTCTGATTTCCGTGCTGCTCGTTGCCGTAATTGGCCTGGCCCGAACTCAGCTGCTCGGTATTTTCACACACGATCCGAAACTGCTCGCCATTGCTGCTTCGGTGCTCCTCGTGGCAGCGATCCACGAGCCGGGACGCAACTTCAACACGATCATTATCCCCGCGCTCAAGGGCGCCGGTGACGTACGTTTCCCGGTCTACGTCGGAATCGTGTCCATGTGGGGGATCAGCGTCCTCGGCGCCTGGTTACTCGGCGTCCACTGGGGCTTTGGCTTAGTTGGCATCTGGATTGCGATGGCATCTGACGAGTGGATACGGGGGCTGGTCATGCTGTGGCGCTGGAGGTCCGGAGCCTGGAAGACCAAGTGTTTGATGCCGATCGAAGCCCCTACTAGCCTCAGTCCTGCATCGCTTCGTCAGAGTGAGGCTTGTTGAGCGGCTTCGCATACGGGTCTGGCTGTGAGTGGGCTTTAGCTGCCCCTTACAAACGTCCACCGTTATTACACCGGGCGCCGTTTCACACTTTCACAATTAATCCACGCCGTTAGATCAGCCCCGCACCCTCGCGGCGCCGGTTCGATTCACAAGCGACAGGTCCTCGGCTAGTCTTACGTGCGATGAGCAACTCCGCCTCATCCTCCGCTACGCTGGAGAACACGCCGCTATTGCACCTGCTGATCTCGATTGCAGATCGACAGATGAGCGGCACTCTCTTGTTTGAGCCTCCGGATAGCGGGGGTGGTGCCGTGGTGTTCGAGCGTGGGTCGCCACGTAAGACCTCAGCCCCGACACCCAACTGTAGGCTGAGCGATCTACTGACCGAATTTGGACGATTGGATCAGCGCTCAGCCGAGCAAAGTTATGCGATGGCCCTCCAGCAGCGAGCGCCTCACGGAAAGGTTCTCCTCGAGCAAGGCCTGCTCAAAGACAAGGAACTGGCAGATGTGCTGCGCCATCAACTCCTGCGCAAGCTCATCTGGATCGCGCTCCAAGACCCAAGCACCAAGCTCGCCTTACATGAGAACGTGGACATGTTGGCGCAAGTGCCTTTTTGTCCTCCGGAGAGATCGCCACTTCGCATGGTGTGGGCTATTGCTCGATGCACACTCGAGGAACGTCACAAGCGCATCGTGCTGGAGCGAATCTCCGAGCGCGCACTGCGTATACACCGCTATTTTGATCCGGAACTATTCGGTTTTAGCAATATCGAACTCGAGCTCGTGGAGCGTCTGCGC
>JBLNFG010000821.1:0-3203 GCA_050263495.1 Myxococcales bacterium
CGCCGCCCTGACCGCCATTGCCGCTGGCTCCGCCCGGGGAGCTCGTCTTCGTGGAGGTGCCGCTCTTGGACGAACCGCCTGCGCCCCCAGAGCCGCCCTTGGTGGAGGAGCTCTTGGTGGAGTTCGAGCTTCCGCCCTTGGCTGACTTGTTGCTCGTGCCTCCAACTTCGTCTGAGCTGCCGCCAGAGTCGTCGCCATCGGTGTTGTTGGCAGCGCCACCGGTCGCAGACGCGGCTTCTGAGGGCCCGTTACTGCCCGAGCAGCCCAGTCCCAACGTCAAGCAGCCTACGACTCCTAAAGCCCAAGCAAAGTCCGCGCGACGAATAGACATAGCGAAGAGAGATTGCCCGAAAAGACCTCTGGGTGCCAGCAGGGCGCCGGGAATCGGCTTGGCCCGGCGAAATTTTCTCGAGGCACCGTGTGAGATTTCACACTGGGCTTAATCCAGCAGCAAAAGCCATCGATATTGCAACACTTTTGCACTTTTGCTGGGGCGGTACAGATTTGCCGAGTTGAATCCCGTTCGGCACCGTAACGGTGGCGTCAAGGGGGAAAATCAGCTACCCGTAGCGTCGGCGCGCAAGTTGTGTGCTGAATCGAGCTTCGAACGATGAGAAACGTAGTGCTTCTGTCTTGTGGTCTTGCGCTCGCGCAGCTCTTGGCATGTGGATCCGACGACAAGGGATCGCAAGGTGGGGTTGGAGGCACGCCGAGCGCTGGCGGCAGCTCCGCATCGACCACCGAAGAGAACGGAGGCGGCTCGGTTGATTCGGACGCATCAGGCGGAACTACTGCGAGTACCTCTGACGCGACAAGCAACGCGTCTGGAGGCAAAACGTCCACTGCCGCGAAGACTGGCGCGGGCGGCAACACCAATCCAGGCTCTACGACAGCGAATGCAAGTGGCGGCGGGACAACCGACACTTCGCTCACACCGAATTCGCCGTTGGCAGGCAAGCTCACGATCAATGAACTTTGCCCATCCAACAAGACGGGCACTATGGAGGGTGGTTCGTACCCCGACTGGATTGAGCTCCACAATGCTTCAGCGGAGTCGATCAGCCTAAAAGGCTTCTATATTTCGGACGACAACGCCGACCTGACGAAATTCCCATTAGCCAAGGACACCTTGGTCGTCCCCGCCGGTGGTGTGTTGATTCTGTGGGCTGATGGCGATGCCGACGAAACGGACTTTCATCTCGGGTTTAGCCTCTCTGCTGGTGGCGAGACGGTCACACTGCTGGATGCCGATCAAAAGGTTATCGATTCGGTAACCTGGGCCAACGCCGAAAGCGACAAGGCCTATGCTCGCATGCCCGACGGAACAGGCGATTTCGCCTGGTGCAGCAAAGGCTCTCCCAATCGCGCGAATGGTTCCGCGTGTCCGTGATTGACGCGTCCTAGTTCTCGCAGGCTACCTCGCTCGAACGAAGTTGATTGCGAGCCATGATGACGGCTAACTCATGGCTCGCATTCGTTCCAATGACTGATTTCTGAAGAGCCAACGCGTTCCCTGCCATTGCTTTTTTGGATGTTTGTCCGTCGCGAATACGTCAAGACACGAACAGCGTGTCCGTCGCGAATACGACAATGCTCGTGCGCATTGCCAGCCAAGTTGTCTCGATGCGTCGCGCGTATCTCGCTGCACCTGCGTCGCGCCTTCTCTGTGCGTCGCGCGTATCTCGCTGCACCCGCGCCGGACCTTCTCTGCGACGCGAACATGCCCGTACTCGCGCCCGTTGCCCGTCCCGTGGGCTCTGTAGATTGCGAGCGCGACGTCCAATGAGCACCGCTTGTTTGCTGTCACCGTTGCAGTTGCGCGGGCTCGCGATGGCAAGTGGAGGGACCCGCGCCGGCAGGACAAGGAACGAGCCAAGCCGCGCAGTTAGCGTTGACTTGGCTCGATTGTCACCGAGTTCTCGCACGGCAAGACTCGTCAGAAATGCCGACGCGTCTTACTCGCGCATTCGGTCTCGAACAAAGGCGGCGTGGCCGTAGAGCATGTCGTCCGTCCAGGGTCCGGTCGTGGGAACCGCCTTACTCGGAGTAAAGTAGCAGGTCGTATCCACACAACGATCCCACTTCCAAGCGGCCCAACTAATACTGTTCTCGTTCATCCAGTCGTGCCAGAGCTGCGCTTCCTCAAGGCATAGGTTGGGATTCTTTGTTGTGCCACCGTCAGCGTGTGTGGCACCCCATTCGGTCACGAAGAGCGGCAGATTCTTCTTCAAAGCAGTAGCCCCGAGCGTCCGAATCTTGCTGTCGTGCGTGCACGAGTAGAAATGCAGAGTGTACATCAGATTCGTACTCGTTTTGACCGGCCACTGCGCGGCCTCATCCACATACTGCGACCAATTTCGCGTTCCGCGAATGATGATATTGTCCGGATCGACTTCGCGAATCGCGGCAATGACTGCCTCGTGATAGGGCTTGAGCACCGTCTCCCATGCCTGCGTCGTTGGCTCGTTGAAGGTTTCGTAGAGGACGTTGGGATACGCGCCCCACTTCGTGGCCATTTCCTTGAAGAAAGCCTTCGCCGTATCCACACGCGTGTCGGCCTTACCATCGTGCCAGTCGATGATCACGTACATGCCGAGATCGATCGCATTCTGAACGATCTGGTTCACCTGCGCCTTGGCGACATCGGGTGCACTCAAGTAGTCGCTGTCTTTGGTATCGGTGGTCTCGACACCCATTGCCGCACGAACCACTGAGGCATTCCAGTTGTCGCGAAGGAACTGTAACCCCTGCTTATCCTCAGCGTATTTCTGGCTTTCCCAATTGAGCCACATGCTGCTCGGGCCCTTCAGTTGCACGGGGTTGCCGGCCTCATCGAGCAATTTGCTTCCGCTGACCTTCAGTTGACCGTGGCGCTCAACAGGCGTCGCGCCCGTTCCCTTCAGTGTACTCGGAGTCGAGCCGCCTACTGCATCTGAGCTCTGGGAGCTACCACCTGCCGATCGCGGCGTACCACCAGTCCCCGTCTTCGCACTCGTCGTAGCTGAGGTACCACCCTTCGAGGTTGCACTCGACCCGCTCTTCGTCCCTCCGGACTCAGCACCCCCAGAATCGCTGCCGCCAGAGTCCGCGCCTCCGGAGTCTTCGGTCGTACTCTGCGAATCTTCCTCGCCGCCCGCAGCACGTGAGGTTTTCGTCGAAGCACCACCGCTCGCGCTCGAGGTAGCCTGAGCACCACCCGACGC
>JBLNFG010000822.1:0-3004 GCA_050263495.1 Myxococcales bacterium
CGGCGCTGGTTGCGTGAGCAAGGGGCGGGGTTGAAGCAGCGCCGAGTCGATCAACTCCCCGGATGGTTCGATGAGTGGCTCTTCGACGGAAACCTCGCCGCTGCTGCGTGGTCCGCGTACACGCGCATTCCCCGAACGGGTGCCGCACAGATCGTTCGTCTCATCCAGGGTGACGCATCCGCGCCCTCGATCGAAACCAACGTCGTGGTGAAGTTGGAACGATCACGACGCTAGTTGGCGTTCGCGAATATGGTTCTGCTCGCTGCAACGCGCAGCATGCGGTTCCTTCGGTTGGACTCCAACGGGTTCTGCTCGCTGCAACGCGCAGCATGCGACGGACTCCAAGTCGATAGTGGCTCGCCGCTCCTTCACTCGCTAGCTGTCCGTCATTGCGACGCACTAACCAAAACATTCTGAGCGCCCCGCGTGCGCCATTTCCAATCCACGGCGGCGAGTCATCGCGAGCGCTCCCGGGGGGAACGTCTTTGATGATTGGGACGAGTCCGTCGCAAGCACCGGGGGAGTCTCCTGTGGGGTGAGTGATTCCTCCCCGCGGTCTCGGCCGAGCCTTCCTGGTGCGCATTCCGACCCGCTAACCGACGAAATACTCCGGAAAAGAACGACCTTGCGTCCTTAGGCCAATCGAACAGACTACGACCCGAAGCTATGCTCAAAGTCGCTTTCGTAGGTTGGAGAGGAATGGTTGGCTCGGTTCTGCTGAGCCGCATGCTCGAGGAACGAGACTTCGACGGGATCGATTGTTCGTTCTTCACGACGTCGAACGTCGGTGGGAATGGTCCCGACGTGGGGCAAGGGTCTAAGCCACTCGGCGATGCCAAGGACGTCACGGCGCTCGAGAAGTTCGACGTAATCATCACTTGTCAGGGTGGCGATTACACGACCGAGGTCTATCCCAAGCTACGTTCGCGCGGTTATAAGGGCTACTGGATCGACGCGGCATCCACGCTGCGCATGAAAGACGAAGCCGTACTCATTCTCGATCCCGTCAATCTCGACGTGATCGAGAAGGGGCTCAAGGAAGGGCTTTTGACCTACGTTGGTCCGAACTGCACCGTTAGCTTGATGCTGATGGCAGCAGTGGGCTTGTTCCGCGCCGGCTTGGTCGAGTGGGTGAGCAGCATGACCTACCAAGCAGCCTCGGGCGCGGGCGCCGCGAACATGCAGGAGCTTGCCCGGCAGATGTTCGAGCTTGGCACGGTTTCAAAGCCAATCCTCGACGATCCCTCGAAGAGCGCGTTGGTGCTGGAACGCGCCGTGACCGAAGCGCTGCGCAGCCCCGCGTTTCCAACCAAGGCCTTCGGGGTTCCACTCGCGGGAAGTCTCATCCCCTGGATCGACAAGCCCGTCGATGATGGGCAAACGCGCGAAGAGTGGAAAGGTATTGCGGAGACCAACAAGATTCTCGGGACCAAGCACACCATCCCGGTCGACGGCATCTGCGCGCGCGTGAGTGCGATGCGTTGCCACTCCCAAGGCCTCACGATCAAGCTGAACCGCGACGTGCCGCTCTCCGAGCTCGAGGATCTCATCAAGAGCGGCAATCAATGGGTCAAGTTCGTGCCGAATGACAAAGAGAGCACGATTCGTGAGCTGACGCCCACGGCCGTGTCAGGTTCCTTGACGGTGCCGATTGGCCGCGTTCACAAGATGAAGATGGGCCCCGAGTTTCTCACCGCCTTCACGGTCGGCGACCAGCTCCTCTGGGGAGCCGCTGAACCACTACGGCGCATGGTCAACATTCTGCGTCGCCACCTCGGCCGCTGAGGCACGCACGGTACACCTCGGTTTCGCGCGGCCCACGGGGTTAGGGTTAGGTCGTCGACCGACCTTCCCGAATTGGGTCGCGCGGCCAGCTCAGGCTTCGCGTGTTGCGCCGCACCGGCACACCGGTCTGCGGCATGCTAAAGGGCGTCCACCATGGAGAACAGCGAACGAGCCCCGAATCCAGCGCTTTCGGGCCGCAATGCCCCAACGCCCGAGCAAGCGGCGCACATCGAGGGTTCACGCGTCGTGTCGGCTGACTACGGCATGCCCGGCACCAAGGGAATGGCCAAGCCCTTTGTGCCGCTGCTCTGGCTTTTGATCCCGTTCTTCTTCTGCCTTGCTTACGGCATCATGACGCGTTGAAGAAGCGCAAAGTGCTCGCGTGTGCAACGCGAGCCGTGCTGCGATGGTGCCAGTAGCGCGCTCTCGCCGCATCAGAGCGCCGGTGCATCCATGGGCGCAACGGCGGGATAAGAGTTTTGAATTCTTCCTGCTTATGGTTGGTTCGTCGCAACCACGCCGCGTGTCGAGTTTCACGTCGCGCCAAGACGACACACTTCTCGTGGGGCTTCGGTGCGTGCGATTCGACTTCGCAGTTTGCTCCGAGCAAGTCACGAATGTTAGAATTCGAGCACGGTGGCCTGAACTACCACGGGCAGACGCAGGAGCTACGCCGAAGAGGCTGAAGGGGATCGGACAATGCAACCATTAGGGTCAGTACTCGCGAAACACGGTCGAAGATTTGGGATTCTGGCGGCTACGCTTGGGGTTGGGATAGCTGGGACCCTGGTGGGTCAGCACGTGCGAGCGGCAGGCATTCCCACGGAGAGCACGCTCAGTTATTCGGGACATCTCGCTGCTCCCGACGGTACCCCCGTTAACGGCCCGAAAAATATCGGACTCGGCGTGTACAACGCCGTAACGGCGGGCACCCGGGTATGCGACGTCGTTTCTTCGCAGGTCATCGTCACGGCTGGGCGGTTCCAGATTGCGCTGCCTGATCTGTGTGTGTCGGCCATCAAAGCGAACAGTGACCTCTGGGTCGAAGTGCAGGTAGATGGCGCGTCGATTGGTCGCACCAAAATGGGAGCCGCGCCCTACGCCATTGAAGCCGCGGAAGCGAGCGCCGCAACGGGACTACTGGCGCAGCAGATCGTACCCGCGGGCGCGGTCATGGCATTCGATTTGGCAGCGTGCCCCGCCGGCTGGACTGAGTTGG
>JBLNFG010000823.1:0-4408 GCA_050263495.1 Myxococcales bacterium
GCCGCGCCAGCGCTGGAGGATCTCAATCGCGATAGTCCACCGCAATCGCGTCGCCCACCCCGACCACTCGAGCGGGCAACGAACCCTATTTCAGCGAGGACCAGTGCGCCCCAGACAACGCCCCCAGCCGCCCCCTCGAGTATCCCGCCTGCCTCGCGCAAAAACCCGCTTCTGGTCGGACCGCGCTAATCGGTGCGCTCACGAGGGGCGGATGCACAGTCGCGTATTGGCCGTAATCCTGCTTTTTGCGGTTGTATGCGCCTTACCCGCCGAAGCGGCAACGACGCCGAATGCTGCGCACGATCGCGAGAACGTAGGACAAATTTCCTCTTCACGCCTGAGCGGGCCAGAGGTGCTCGCCGCGGCACTGCCGGAGTCGGCCAGGTCCCACTTTTGGGATGCAATGAACCTGTATGAAGCAAACGACTATCGGGGGGCTCTGCTGAAGTTTCAGCTCGCGTATGACGATAGCTCGGATCCTCGGCTGCTCTGGGACATCGCCATCTGCGAGAAGGCTCTGGGGCATTATGCACGCGCGCTCCCGTTGGTTCGACGTTACCTGAGCGAAGCGCAATCGCTGATCAGCGACGCAGATCGTCAATCGGCAGAAGATCTCGCCAACGCGATTGCGGACTTCGTTGGCCCCGTACGTATCGAGTGCAACCAACCCGGGGCCACGTTGCTGATTGACGACGAGGAGATCGGCACTACTCCGATTGTCGGACCCACGCCGGTCGACATGGGGAAGCACAAAATCACGCTAAGAAAGCGCGGCTTTCGGGAGATAACGAAGCAGGTGCGCGTGGTTGGACCAACGCCCGAGCAACACCTCAGCTTTCGACTTGAGCGAGATATCCCAGCGAGCACGCTCGAGGTCACGGCTGGGCATGGTCAGACAATAACATTGGACGACACGGTGGTTGGTTACAACCGATGGGAGGGCTTGGTTAGCCCCACCAAGCATCGGGTCAGAGTGAGTGGAGCCGGCTACAAACCAAAGGAGATTCAGGTCGATCTGAGCGACGGCCGGCGTGCATCAGTCTGGGTCGTGGCACAGCCACTGGAGCCCTCCGACCGCACGAATCGATGGCCACTGGTTGTCCTTCTCGGCAGCGTCACCGCCGTGGTCGGCGTCGTCGCGTACTACGGATTACGAGCGGAGCCACGTGCCCAATCGTCGACGCAGGGTGGCCTGATGACCATCGACGGGTTCGGGAAGGACTAGAGCTTGAACGACGCACTTCCTGTGTCATCAACCTGCGGTGCGCTGCGATGGCTGCTTCGAAGCTGCGCGATGTTACTCCTGGCATTGGGATGCCGTGACACGCGACCGCCCTATGGCGAAGTCACGCTGCTCCTTTCGACGGACATGAGGATCCCCGACAGCTTCGACACGCTGGTGCTCGAACGCAAGAGCGGTCAGCGTTGGGTCTTCGCTGCTGGCAACATTCCGAGCAGTGAAGCGCCTGCAGAGTGTGGGGACGTAGACAACCCCGATTCCACCAAACTGTCCCTGCCAAACTCACTCGTTATCAAGTCCTCAACCGAGGATGGGTTCTCTGCCGAGCTGACATTGATGGCCTGTAAGGCTGGGCGGCGTGTATTCGAACGGGAGTTCCAGGTCGAGTTTCCCGAGCCAGGTCAGCAGAAAATGGTGCGTGCCCCGATCCGCTGGCTATGTACGAATCGGGAGCGCAGCTGCTACGGGTGCTTCGAACGCGAGAAGCAAGGTCCGCAATCCTGTCATCACGAGTCGATCTTCCAGCTCTCCGATTCCAAGAACTGCGACACGGAGGCATGCGGCGGCTTGGATCGGGCAACGGAGGTATTCTTCCAATCCGTAGACTACAAGGCCACCGAGGTAGCGGCTTATTCGGCTGCAACAGACAGTTCGGAATCCTGCTTCGATATCGCGAAAGCCTTCGCGACCGACCCGGCTACGAGCGGCTCCCAGTTTGCGAAGAACAGACCGTGGTTCCATGTGCCGACACAATGGCGCGAGGACCCCACGACGCCGGGAGGGTACACGTGCGAGGGAATCATTTCGATTTCACCCATCCCGAATGGCGAGACGCTCAACGCCGATTATCTGAACGTGGCTCTCGTGCTACCGCAGGGCGCCGCCGGTTTGTGCAATGCAGAGCGCTGCCTGATCCCCTTGGAGGCGCAGAACGCCGTTGGCTGGAAATGGAACCTAGGTGACGACTGGAATACCAGTGGTGAACGGGCCATCGTGTTGCCGCCCGCGGTCTGCCATATGCTGGATTCTGGGCAGATTCTCTATGTTCTCGGGACCGCGCTGAGCGAGCAGAAGGGTTACAAGGTACCTTTCTGCTCATTGCCCGCCGCGGCACCCAATCCGCCGAAAGAGACGGTTGCAGGCGGCACGGATACCTTCGCGTTTTCCCTGGACGACCAGGATGTCTGGTACGTGCCGGGCCAGGGCATGCCACGCCTCGAACCCATCCAGGGCAGCATTTCGGGCCTTTCGGTGCCCATTGCAGTGAGTGGCCGAGCAGGACGCTTCACGAGCGGGTCGTACGCCTTCTTTCCAGGAAGCCTATTGCACTCACGCAGCTTCACGATTTCCGCCTGGACCTCCCTGACGGAGCTCGCGCCGACTGATTCAGCTGCGTCGACGCGAATCATGCCCCTGGTTTCTGACGTTTCGGATGATTGCCTCAGCGGTGGCCGCCTCGAGCTGCACGCAACCGAGGATCAGTCTTTGGTGCAGTTCGCGCTGGGTTTGCCTACTGGAGTGACTAACTCCGGCCAGTGTTCCTTCGAGTACTCGTGCGCATTGCTCGGATCGCGCTCGTACGGTGGCGGCTACTTTACGCCTTGGAGCACAGGAAAGTGGTACCACGTCGCCGCAACGGTTCAGTATCCAAGTGCACCGGTGCTCTATCTCGATGGAGTCCAATCCACTCTGACCCCCTGCGAGCCATCCGCGGTTTCGCGTACGCAAGCCCATGATTCTTCGCGTTTCTACGTGGGCAGTTCGAAGGCGTTGGCAGATTCAGCCATCCCAACTCACCCGCTCTTGCTTGACGAAATCTTTGTGACCGCGTCCGCCCTCGACGCCACCAAGATCAAGCAGCTCTGGCTTTACCCGAGGACCGTGCCAGGCGCGAGTGGCTTTCGCTGGGGGGCCTGGGGTGGACAGGGAAGTTTTGCTACGGTTTCGGCGCTCTTGCCCATCCCAAGCTTCAGCGTCAACGACGCAGAGTTCGGCACTGCAGGCGGTTTCGCGCTGTTGGCTGAGCCGTCGGGGTTGGCTGGGGCTGAACCTGGTGCTCGAACCCAGGATTTGTCCGCTTACGACGAGCTCGTCCTGGTGGCTGATCTCCCGGAAAATCAGCCCTTCCAGCTATCGCTGGTCTCCTCGCACGACCAGAATCAGTGTGTCTGGCAGCTGTTCAGCAAACCTAAAACGGCATCCAGTTCACCGACGTACTCCGACAATTTCGTCGTCGATCTGCGTCGCCCCAGTTGGTGTGTGTCTCCTAGCTGCGACTTCGATCTGTCAGCGGTCGAGGGCCTGACGATCGGCTCCGATTGGAAGGACCGCGTCGAGAAGCATTCCTATTCAGTCCGTTCTCTCGCATTTCGCCAACGCGCCAGCCAGGCGCAAGTGAAACGAGCGACATCTCTCGGTGGGAAGGTGGTTCCCAATGGCTGGTGTTGGAGAGCCGTCGTCTACGATCCACGATGGGACGTGGGTGAGGTCCAGATTACTGACGGCGCAGTCACCTTCCCGACTCCAAGGGCAACGCCTCTGCTCTCAAACTATAACCTGGAGGCGGGCGTGCCGGAACTCGCCGCAGATCCGCCGCCCGGCGACAGGATAGGACCCCGCGATCTCAGCACGTGCAGCAGACTGAAGCTTGATTTGGTTTGGGGCGGCGCGCAAACGGGTAGCGGCTCCGTCAATGGCGGCGTCCAATTCGCGATGAAAGATGCCCGCGGCTACACCTGTTGGTTCGATTTGGACAACTCGTCGGGCGTTGCGCGAGTCGACCTCGAGAACCAGCCTTTGGGCGTGTGGGGACCGAACATGCCCGCGAACACCAATGTTGCTCAGGAGTACAGCGCGATCCGTCGCGCGGTGACGCGCATTTCCGTGCGAAGCGAACGCACCGTAACGATTCGCAGCGTGCAATGCTGTGACGCGACGGACCTTTGCCGCGACCTTCAATGAATCTCGAGTCTCGGGCAACCCGTGACCGGGCCCGTTGTGCATGTGATGCGTTTGATGCCCCCGTTGCGCGGCTACGCGGCTAAATGGCGCTTCCATCCTTGGGCGCCTGCCCCTTGTGCCTGAGAACCGACAATTGGAACCGCGAACGTAGGAAAGCCAGGTCTCGCGACCGACAGTTGGCGGCAGCTGCTCGAGACCAACCGAGTC
>JBLNFG010000824.1:0-2988 GCA_050263495.1 Myxococcales bacterium
GTTGGTTGTCGACGAATGCGATCCGCCTGACCAAGGCGCTGACCCTGGCCGGGACCGCTGCAATATCGGCATCGAGCTGAGCATCATCCGTGAACTCGCGACCGCGTTGATGCGCGTAGTAGTACATGGCACTGCACGTTACCGCGGCGAGCAATCCCAGAAAGATGGCGCGTTGCTGGGGACCGAGTCGTGCGGAGGTCTCGTTTACCTTCGTTCCCTGACCGATCTGTGGGTGGCCGCTCGAGAAGCCTGGCCGTGCCGCGCCCGGGGAGGCCTCTGGCGTCGGGCCTGGACGCGCGTCGCAAGTGGATGAATCAGAGTGGACCTGAGGTGGCGGTGCTCGCCTAAAATCCCCTTCGGGATCGTCGTCCATCCGCCTCAAGGATTTTGAAATTGGCATGCTGGCTAAGCCCGTCTAAACGCAACCCTGCGTCGCGTTTGCGAAGTACAAGGCAGTGTAGTTACGTGACCCTGCGAGGCCCCCCAATAGCGCCACGACGTGGCGCGAGATTTCCGCCAAGCCTCTGGGTGCGGATGCTCTTCGCCGAGCGCGCGGCGGCTCATGGCGGACACTATACGGGACACTATTCTAATAAGCAAGATGCCACCTCCAGCAAGGTGTCCGAGAGGTGCCTGATGTGTTTCATCGCCATGGTACGTCGCCCAATCCGCGCCTGAGCCTCGGATCACGCTAAGATAACGGATGTTGGTCCGTGAGATTTGCGGGCGCGACCAACAACCATCAGATTTGGTCCGGGCAATTGGGTTTGGACAGCGAGCAAACGGCGGAAGCCAGTGTACTCAATGGCCGCGAACCATTGGCACGATTCTCGCTCGGACGGCTCTCACTGGTCGCGTAGGACGGCCGGGTGCGCGGTGCACATCCCAAAAGGACAGTTGACCATGAGCCGAATCGACATCAAACGCAACGAAGTCCCGATCAGGGAGAAGAGACTCTCTGCCATTACGGGATACGTCGGTACGATTGGAGATCTCAGCGAACGGGCGAGCGGATGTGGCGTACGCAACCGCGACCGCTGTTTCACGCAGGCGAGTTCTTGCTCATCGGCCTGCTGCCAGGGTCAGCTGTCGAACATCAAGGACGCTGTGGTCGTCAACCACGCGTCGATTGGTTGCGCAGCGGATGCAGCGGCAATCAACGTAAACTTCAAGTCCGGTGCGCGGATCCGCGGGATCGAGTTTGGTAACGTACGTCTCGTGAGTACGAACCTCAAGGAAAGCGATACGGTTTTCGGGGCAACCGCAAAGTTACGCGAATCAATTATCGCCGCCTACAACCGCTACAAACCCAAAGCCATTTTCGTTACGACTTCCTGTGTTTCTGGAATCATCGGCGAAGACGTTCAGGGCGTCCTCGAAGAACTGAGAGAGGAGCTCGGGATCCCGCTGGTTCCTGCATTCTGCGAGGGCTTCAAGAAAGCATTTCGATGAACGCCCAGTGCGGAAGCAAGCTTTGCCCGTGCTCGATCGTGGGCAGAGGCCACGACGGGACACGGCCTGCATCTGAGTCGATCGCTCGAAGTGCACCCTTCTCAGGCTGGCCGGATTTTTGCTGGTGCGTCGCGGGCAACCCGCGTTGTCGGTACGGTGCTTGTCATCCCATCGGCCAACTCGCGATGTCGCCGATACAACCTCGACCACGACCAACGACGAACAGGAATCATTATGAGCTACAGAGTCGCCATCGTGACCGCCGACAGGGTCACCATTGGAAACCACTTTGCGCGTGCCGAAGCGTTCGCCATCTACAGCGTGCGTGACGACTTCACGTACGTCCACGAGGAAGACCGGCGGCCACCCGCCGAGGACGCGGACCCAACGGTGGCATGTGACTGTCACGAGCCTGCCGGAATCGCCACCTGTGGCCCAAGTCAGCATTGCGGCGTTGAGGCGGCAGCAAGCGACGGCTCCGGCAGTGTTGGCTATGCCCTGGGTGGCGGGGGCTGCGGTTCAGGCGGCGGCTGCGGCTGCGGCTCGGGTGGTTGCGGTGGCGGTGGCGGTGGCGGCGATGGACCCATCGACCCTCGACTCGAGAAAACCGCTGCAGCGCTCGCCGACGTGCAAATCGTCATCGCCGGATCCGTGGGGCCCCAGGCCCTGGCCGCCCTTTCACGCCGCGGGATCCGCGCGTTTGCCGTTGGCGGAAGCGTAACCAAAGCGTTGGACAAGCTCGTAGGCTTCGAACGACGCCAACATGAGCGCTTCGGAGCGCGAGCACGGGCGTGAACGCGTCCAGAATGGGCAAAGGAAACCGATGAGGGCGATGTTTCGTCCCCGAGTTACACCATCAACGAATCGCTTCTCCTTCACTGCGCACTTAGCCTCTTCGCGTCCAAGGACAAGCCTTCCCCAGCGGACCAAAGCCGCCGCCAGCAAGGTGTAGGGACATGCGCAGACCACCCAGCGCACCAGGCGTATCACTGGTTGTAGTAAACGCGACGGGCAGACAGGCGCATCGCGCTCCTTGGTCGCTGGCTTCATGATATTCTCGACTTTGTGAGCCATGATTTGGTCGAGCGCGAAGGACTCGAGCAGACCAGGTGGCCTGCGTTACCGCCCACGGCCGATGTTCCATCGCACAGCACGAAGATGGTGACGAGGCGCCACGCGCCACCGCGGTAAAAGGTCCTCTTGGTCACCGTCACACTCCCGCCACGAGGTAGAAACCGACGACGACCATCAGTGCGCCACCGCCCATACGTGCGACGGGCATGATCCGCTTCGCGATGTTGCCTAGCCGCCCGACGCCGAATCCGATGCCGACGATGCCGGCAGACAAGGGCAAGCCGTAGCCGAGCGCGAACGCCGCAAGGATTGCCGCTCCCATGATCGTCTGGCCCTTCAGCACAGCCGCGGCGATCGCCATTGGCAGCAAGGGGTTGCATCCAATGGCACAGGCGGTGGTGCCGCCCCCGAGCGCGAGGCCACAGAATAACGCCCCGACGACGCCTCGGGCTTCGGCGCGAC
>JBLNFG010000825.1:0-9505 GCA_050263495.1 Myxococcales bacterium
CCACGAACTCGGTCGCATTCGCGGGCAGGGTTGTCGTGCTGAGAATCCAGCTGGTACCCCAGCCCGTTCCGTCCCCCGCGTGGTGTGCGCCCGCGTCCCTTACTGGGTTGTTGACGTGCCACGCGTCGTAGCTTTCGAGGAACCGACGGAAACGACCGACCGTGACTTCGAACCGGTCCAACGCAAAGGCGCTCACCTGGACGTCATGCTCCGGGACTTCGTTCTGGTAAACGGTGGTACCAACAGGCACCGCGTAGTAGTCCGAGCCGTCCGGGCTCTCACTGCGGCCCATCTTGAGCATACCTCCCGGCACTGTCACGCTGCTGCAGCAATCGGCATTCGGGCACGTTGCGTTCGACTCCATGCACTTGCTCGTCGCAGACGAACCGCTCGTCGCAGACGAACCGCCCGTCGCCGACGCCCCTGCCGTTGCAACCCCGCCCGAGCCTGCGCCTGGATCGGTCTGGCTTGCACCCGCGTCGGTAGCGCCTCCGTTGCCGGCACCGCCAGGATCGGGGCCGGTACTCTTTGCGCCGCCCGTACTCGATGCACCAGAGTGTGCACTATTATCTGCCTCGACGCGCATCGATGGATAGACGCAACCCGCGCCCGCCGTTTGCGCGACGCACCAAACAAAAACCAGCCGACTCAGAGCGGGTTCCATGGTTCAGAATTCTCCTGCCATCGCGACGCGACCTGGACTGAGGGTGAGGCCTATCCCGCTCGAATGTTGCGTTGTAGGGGTCGTCAGCCAGAGCGTAAGCCCTGCCGCTGCTCCGACCCCACCCACGATGAAACCCACCATCGACACCGACCGCCAAGTGTTGTGTGCGTCGACGCGATCTTGGAATTGGCTGCCGCGGCACGCGTCGTCGCTGCAACCCGCGTCCCGGAGCTCCGAGTGCTTCATGCCCGTGGTTACTCCTGCGACGGTGCCGACGGCGAGACCAGCGAATCCGACGCCAAGGGAAAGCCAGGTCAAGGTACGCGAGGTTGATGCACTCGAATCTGGCTGCGGTTGACTCGGACGGAACTGCACCGCCTGTAGTTTCACAGCGGGTTGAACTGGTGAAAGTGGTTCCGGCGCAGGCAGCGTCCATTCTACGCGCCGGTGCTCTCCTTCCGCTAACGTGATCGTTTCTTCTCGCACGACCCTGCCAGCGCGAAGCGCCTTCACGTGATGGACCCCCGGATCGAGCCGCTGCTCCAGGCTTGGGGTGGTCAGCGTTACGACCGCTTCGTCAATCCCAAGGGTGGTCTCGGAGTTGCCGCCAACGAGCTCGAGCTGGAGCACTGGGATACGCGACTCTAGTGCTGCCAATGCCTCGGTTGCGGCCCCTTGCGCCTTTTGCTGCACCTGTCCGGTCCACAGCTCGTTAGGCTGCATCGCTTGCGCTTGCTTGTAGAGCGCGGATGCCTCGAGCAGCCGCCCCACGCGCTCGTGTGCGCGCGCGGCCCATACCGCCACGGTGGGTACCTCGGCCAAGGCGTGAGCTGCCATGAATTGCTGTCGTGCAAGTTCGAACTCACCCCGTTCGTACTGTGCGACGCCGTCGTTGACTAAATTGCGCGCTTTGATCTTGGTCGCGTCGTCGACGGCGACTGCCGACTCAGCCCAAGTCGATATGGCCAGGGCTCCGACGAGCCACAAGAGACGGTGATGCATCATCATCTAGAACCCCGCGTGGTTGATTCTCGCTGCTCGACGTTTTCCGCTAGTGGGTACGATCGGCTTGGCCGGAGATGTAGTCGCGTTGCGGTTGTCTTCTTGGTTCGGCTTGCCGTCGAGTGCTGTCGGTTGTGCCGGGTGCCCCGGCTGCTTCTCGGTTCGCGTCAGTGATTCGCTGGGGATTGGTGCTGTCGGCTGTTCCGGGTGCCCCAGCGGCTTCTCGGTTTGCGTCAGTGATTCGCTGGGGATTGGTGCCGTCGTGGGAACGACCGTGATCGTCGGCTCGCTCACCGTGGGCGACGTGATTGGGATTGGACGAGCAGCTTGGAGCACGGTGGCGGAAGCGGCAACAGGTGTGGCCGTGGAGCGGGAAGCACCCCAATACACGAGTGCACCTAATACGGCAAGCAGCGGCAAGGCCAGTGCGACTGCGACGCGCCGCCTGGTTACTCCAGCGCCCGAGGTCGCGGCCGTCACCGCGGATGGAACGATCGACTCCACGCCGGGAGCCCGACGATCCGATCTGCCGCTGGTCACAGCGGGAACTACGGGCGGCTCCGCTGGCCCGGCGAGCGGCAACGACGCCGCTGAGCCAAGACTGTTCAACGCGGTAGCGGCTTCGACTGCCGTTGGAAAACGATCAGCGGGGTTGCGCGCGTTGGTCCGCTTGAACCACTCGTCGAACCCAGCCGGCACCAAGGCTACATGGGACGGAAGCGGCGGGACATCTTGGCAGATGGACATCAGCAATGCGCCCAGGGTGTCCTTATTGTACGGTCGCCGTCCCGTCAGACACTCGTAGGCAATGATCCCGAGTGACCAGATATCTGCGCGCTGGTCGATTCCTGCGTCACCCAAGGCTTGCTCGGGGCTCATGTAATACGGGGTACCGAGTAGCGAGCCCGAGCGGGTTTTTAGATCCCCACTGAGCGAGAGCGAGTCGAGCCTTTTCGCGACTCCGAAGTCGAGCACCTTCGCGACCTCTTCGGAACCCTCGAGCGTGATGAAGATGTTGTCCGGCTTAAGATCGCGGTGAACGACGCCTTTGCCATGCGCAACAGCCAGAGCACGACAGACCTGCTGCAAAATGTGCCTGGTTTCGTCCCAGGAAAGTCGCGTCACGCGGTCCAAGCGCGCCGCCAGGCTCTCGCCCTCGAGCAGCTCCATCGCGATGAACGGCACCCCTTCGTCGATGCCGTAGTCCATGATGTGCACGATGTGAGCACTGCGAAGTTCTGCCGCGGACAATGCTTCACGTTGGAATCGCGCGAGGGCATCGGGCGACTCCGCAGCGGTAGGATCGATCAGTTTGATCGCGACGTTGGTTCGAAGGGCCAAGTGCTCGGCCTGCCAGACCGAACCCATGCCTCCTTGTCCAAGCTTCGCAGTCAGACGATAGCGACCTGCTAAGATCCTGCCTTCCATCGATTCAACCTTGGTACTCGTCGGAGCGAACTAGACAGCCTGGACTACGGGATGCTCGTGATCGCGCCGGAGAAGAACAGGCAGCAGCCCTAAGTCTACGGGAAAGGTCTTAGCTCGTTGCTGCGACTTGGGGGATAGTCAGATTTCGAATTGCCGACGAGTCATCATACTGACCGGCTGAACGAATCTGCTCTCAAGCAGTTTTTGCGGTCAATCG
Organism: Myxococcales bacterium; assembly: GCA_050263495.1. Classification (GTDB taxonomy): domain Bacteria; phylum Myxococcota_A; class Polyangia; order Polyangiales; family Polyangiaceae; genus FEN-1139. Next base: position 3,312 of record JBLNFG010000825.1, read on the forward strand.
CGCATCTCACGCTATTGCGTCCGCTCCCTTTTGCAGAACACGCCTCCGAGCGCGCGTGATTGCTTCGGAGACGTAGGACAGTTTCCTGCCCGCCCGTATGTGGAGATGAACAACCTACTGCAACGTCTCCGTGGCTACCCGACCTAAAGGTGGATGTTTATCGAGCAACTCTTGCGCGACGACACGGAGCACGACGTGCAGCGCAGGATTGTCGGCGATTTCCGCCAGCTCAGGGCGCGTGCAGAGCGCCGTCAAGGGAACCGCGACGTGGCTCGGCGTCATGGGATTGCTGAGGAGTGCCATCCTGATTCGGGTCCGCACCAGCCAGTCCGGGAATTCGGCGAGCGTCTCGATCGTGGAAGCTCGAGCCGGTCGCATTGCAGCGAGCTTCAACACGTCGTTTTCCGTCAGTTTGGGATTGCCCAGCAACTGCCGCAGCACGAGGGGATGCGGATCCTTCAGCAAACGCTCAAACTTGCCCCGGTGCGGCATGCGCGCGAGGCTGCGACGCTCACCAACCGTTAGCTCGCGACCGAGTGCTGGGTTGTAGGGCACACCCGTTTGCTCTGGTTCGGGCACTGACGGGATCGAATACGTGCGTAAGAGTCGCTCGAGGCAGCGGCAGCCGCAGCCGTGGGCCAGTCGCCGCATGTCGTCCAGCAACGGAGCCCCGACGTTACCGACCAGTACCGCGACCCAGGCGACCAGCGCTTCCCGTGACGATTCCACCAACGCTTCGGCGGACTCGCAGACTGCGTTCACCTCGGGGACAACCTCTGCTAACGGGCGTTCTCGGATTTGGGCCCTGAGCCAATCTCGACGCAGAACCAAGCCCGGAATAGCGAGGATCGAGTGAACGAGCGGCAAATCGGCTCCCACGCCCCCCAGGCTACCATATTGCGAGAGTGCGAGGGGTCGCTGTTGCGGTCACCCCTTTGCGCCGGCTGCATGTAAAATCCTTGGCTATGCTTGCTGCAGTGGATCAAGCCCCGAGCCTTCCCGAGATTGCGGCAAGTTGGTATGGGCCGCTACGCCCGGCGGCACGGCGCGCTTCGTACACCGCATTACTTCTAGCCACCGTCGGCACATTGCTCCTTGCTCGCGAGGGCACCGCTGGTTCGCGTTGGTTCGCGCTCTTGGCGCTCACAACCGTCTCTCTGCTGGTTGCCGGTATGCTCTTTTGGCAGCGCCGACGTAGACGCCAGCTCTCGAACTCTGCCGTGTTCGCCGTCCGACACGTCGATCGAGAGCTATCCGATCAGCTTCACCGGGCGATCGAGTTAGCACACGTTGCGCGTGAGCGAACCCCTGCCGTCAGCCTCGAACTCGCGGAGTTGCATCTACAGCGGGTTTGCGCGCGTGTCCCCGTTACGTCGATCATGGAGCGGGCACAGCGGCGTGCTGCGCGTTTGAGTAAACCCGCGATGGTTCTTTCCATGATCGCGCTCGGGGGCGCGTTCGCGGCGCGCACGACCTTGTTCGAAGGCTTGAACGTGCTGCTCGCTCGGCACGGACAAGCCCCGTTCGCGATGCGTCTGCTCGAGGTTGATCCGGTCACCGTGCTGCCGCCCTCCTATCTTCAACAGGCTTCGGAGCTCGTCGAATTCGGAGCGTCGGTGGCCGTGCGCCGCGGCAGTCTGATCGTGGTGCGAGGGACCCCTTACCGCGCGGAGTCGCGGCTGGTCTTGACCGACGGGCGTCTGGAAATTCCCTTCGTCAGCGATGGCCAAGGCGGAGTGATGGCGCGTTATCGGTTGGAAGACTCAGTCCGTCTGGTGGTGGGGGCGCGCTTCGGGAACGTGCTGGTCAAGCAGCGAGACGCGCTTCACCTGGGCTCGGTCCCCGATCCACCCCCCACGATTGAACTCGAGGGAGCGCCCAAACACGTGTCGTGGGCTGACGTTCAGGAGGTCGAGCTGCGCTACCGTGCCTTAGACGACCACGGGTTGCGCCAGATTGATCTGGTTCTGCGCGCCTCCGGTCGAGAGGAGCGCCGTACGCTCCTGCGTATGGATGGTTCGGCCAAATCCCAGAGCGGTGCGCACGTCATTTTGCCCAGTGATCCCTTCGTGACCAACGCCTATGGCTCGGTGCAAGTCTCGATTGCGGCGCGCGACGACAATCCACACGATCGCGGCGGTTGGAGTCAGAGTGCGCCGTATACGCTCGACCGCGCGTCGGTGGGCAGTCTCGAGGCGAACCGACGCAAGACCTACCTCGGTCTGCGCCGTGAGCTCGTGAATTGGCTGGCTCGGTTGCAATCGAAATCGAGCGATCCGGCCGAGCTGGCCGCGGCTAAGGCACAGACCCTTGCGCGCTTTCGAGAGATTGAATCGGCACTCGAGAACGATTCGACCACGATGCGCGTCATGCGCACGTTCTTGCGCGCGCAACGCGACAAGTTGGCACGCGTCAGCAACGATTTGGTGCGGCTGCCCAGCATGGTGGAAGAAGTGACGCTAGCGGTGGACGTCGCGATTGAGGCCGTGGGGCAGCGGGACGCCGAGCACGTCGCGCGGCTGCTGGCCGACGTAGCCACGGAAATTGAGCTCGCCGCAAAATCTGGCGCGCTCGCCGAGCAACGCAGCGCCGCTGACCAACGGATTCTAGCGGCGCGCGCCATCTTGGCCAGTGGTGCCGCAGAGCTCCGATCACTCGGCGCGTTGGGCGCAGATTTAGGCGAAATCGCCTTCGCCGGCGAGGGACGGATCGGTCGCGCACACGACGCTCACGATTTTGACAATGTTCGACGAGCGGCATCATTTCTCGCCGAGCGGCTACGCCGTCCGGTGCCGTCCTTTCAAGGCGGCGGCGGGGGAGGCGTGGAGTCGGGGCGCTCCGTGGCGAAGCAAGGCAAGCCGCGTGCATCCGAGGCAGACACGCACCTCGAGCGGGTGATCGCAGAACTTCGTCAGCTTGCTCGCGACCACGCCGCGGAGCTTTCATCCGTCGAACGAACGGTGGCGGAGACGGATACTACCGCTGGAGACGCCGAGCTCCTGCCCGAAGCGAAACGTCGGGCGGCGTTACTGCGCCAGCTCGTCGAACGATTGCCGTCCGTTGGAGCGGAACCCGGCACGCTCAAGGCCAGTCTGGCACTTGCCAAGGAGTTCGTGGTGAGTTCGGCTGAGTCGCTCGAACAATTGCGCTTGAGCTCGGCGTACGATGCCTTGGGCAAGGCCGACGGTACCTTGGCCGAGTCAGAAACGCTAAGTGCACGCCCCGAGCTTGGCATATCTGAGTATTCGTCGAGCGCGCTTCAGACACTGCGAACACGCGTGGCAGAGCACTATGCTTGGTTGAAATCGATCCTTCAGCGTGCGCAAGCGGGTGCATCGGCGAAACTCTCCGTGCCCCTGAAGAGCGCGGCGCGAAGGGAGCGGGACATTGCGGAGCGAGCGCAATCGCTCGGCCAACGCGAGTCCAAACCGGATGCCGTCTTGCCCGACGAAATCCGCTCTGAGCTGCAGCGCGCGGCGAGGTTGATGAACCAAGCTGCCGATGCCCTCGACGCAGGGGAAGGACGGGTTGGAATCGATCGCCAGCGCCAGGCGCAAGAGTTGCTCGAGCGCAGCCAACCCGAACCGAACTCTGGACCTCAAGACGCGGGCTCGGGGGAGCCGAGTCCAAGGCAAGCGGGAACCGCGGACCGCGATAGCCGTGGCGGCAGTGTCGTTCCGACCAGCGATGCAGAGAACCGCGAGCGATTCCGTCGACGCGTGCAAGAGGGGTTGTCTCGAGAGGTGACGCCAGAGTACTCGAAAGCGGTGCGCCGCTATGCGGAGGGATTGCTGAAATGAAGCCAATCTTGCGACGCCGCGGGGCGCGAATGGCGCACTCTAGCCCGCGTCGGACCTCGACGCGGATGGAGCACGCGGGGCGGACGCGCCGGTCGCTCCACGTCATCATCACGTCGGGCCTGATGTCGCTCCACGTCATCATCACGTCAGGCCTGATGTTGGTTGGGCTCGGATCGGGCTGTGATCGCGACGCACCAACCAACCAAGACTCTGAGGCGGTGAGCAACGAGCAGCGGCTCGATTTTGCCGCACGGAGCCTCATCGCGCTAGACGTGCCCAGAGCACGTGAGGCCCTCGATGGAGTGTCGGAACGAAGCCAGGATACCGATCTGCTGCGTGCACGCTTGGCGGTTATGGTTGGGGACTGTCATGGCGCAGTCACGCTGCTGACCGCTCACGAAAACCAATCAACGTCCGTCAGTGCCTACGCAAACTCTAGCGAGAGCCCTTCCGAACTGTTCTCGGTCGCGGAGGGCTGTTCCCGAGCGATGGCTGGCGCCGAAATCGTCAGCGATGAAGCCGCGCAGGTTTGGGTACGGTTACAGAACAGCCGTGACCGTGCCCTCGTTCCGTTGATCGCGGAGGTCGCGAATCGGGCAAGGAAAGCCATCTCCGCGCATCTGCGTGCCCGTTTGCCGGGCCCGATCCGGATCGAATTAGTTTCTGACCTCGCAAGCCTCTCTCTTGTCACTGGGTTGCCGCTCGAGGCGGCGGAAACGACGGGAACGGTTGCGATCGCGCGCTGGGGAAAGATCACACTGCTCTCGCCTCGAGCCACTCCACAAGGTTATCCTTGGCAAGATACTTTGGCGCACGAGCTGGCTCATTTGATCGTCGCGCGCCAAAGTAGCGATGCGGCCCCGCTTTGGCTTCAGGAAGGCATCGCAAAACGAGAGGAGACGCGTTGGCGCGAGCCTCTTGCGTTGGATGACGACCGCGAGGCACACCGCGAAGCAAAGGCCGCTTTGATCGAAGGACGTTCCATCGGCATCGATCGTCTGGGCGCGTCCATGGCACTCTTGCCCACAGCCAAGGCCGCCGATACGGCGTATGCGGAAGTGCGGGATTTCCTCGACTACTGGCTCCAGGAAACGGGTGAGCCGGCGCTCGTACTGCTGCTCCGCGATCTGGCCGGAATGGGTGCCAACGGGGTGGAGCGCGCTCTGGTGTCGGTCTCTGGGTACAAGCTCGACGATTGGATCCTGCGTTGGCAGCGTGCGCTTCAGGCCGAAGCTAGTCCCGGTGATCGCATGCTCAGCGACGTCGCCAGCTCGGGCCATAGCGAATGGACAACGGACGGATCGCGACGTCTACGATTGGCAGAGTTGCTGAGTGAACAGAAGCACCATCGACAGGCCCTCGAACAGCTCGCTCCGCTGATCTCTGCACCGAAGCTCGTGCCGGAGCTGGCCACCCGCGCAATTGCCTCCCGGTTGATAACCAGAGAAGTCAGCGACTTGCCCCGTTTGATCGAACCGGAACGCGTCACTCATCTCGATGGCACTTGGCTTGCGCTGCGTGGTCGCGCTCTCGAGTCTTTGGGCGATGCGGCAAACGCCGAGACCGCGTACCGGCAGAGCCTCGCATTCGCGCCGACCTTGGAGAGGGTCGCTTGCCGTGGGATTTCTGAACAGGAAACCGAGCCAGAGCCCGGACCCCAACCAGCCCTTGAGCCATGGCGTGCCCTCTGCCTGAGTGCCCGCGCCTTCCCCCGTTGAGCCGGGTAGGATGACCGGGTAGAGGCGCCCGTCCGCGGGCCAAACCCCCGGCTGGAAGGGGCGAAACGCCGGAATTCAGATGCCGATTGATTGGCCTAGGTTTAATTCCACCCTGGCGAGATTGACCGAAAATGGTCTCTCGACCTACGATGAAAGCCTCCCGTACCCGGTTGAAGCCCCCTGTGAGTTTTGCATCGTTCGCTGCCGCCCAGATCCTTCGAATCCTTCCGAGGGAGTGCATTAGTCGTGCTGTCGGTCGCTGTTGCGACCTGACCATGCCGTCGTTGGTCTCCCAGCTCGTGTCGCGCTCCTATAGCCAACTCTTCAACGTCGACATGAGTGAAGTCGCCGTACCTCATGGTGGCTACAGGAGTTTCGACGCGTTCTTCACCCGCCCTTTGCGCACTGGTGCACGCGCCATCGCCGATGCACCACTCGTCAGTCCCGCAGACGGTCGGCTGAGTGCGCTCGGGCCAATCGACGATGGCGCGCGTCTATTCGTCAAAGGTCAGCCATACGAAGTCGGGGAGCTGCTTGGAAATTCCACGGACGCGCGACGCTTCGTCGGCGGCTCGTTTTGCGTCATCTACCTATCGCCCCGCGATTACCATCGGGTTCATTCGCCGGTCGATGGTTTCGTGGAACATGTGCGTGCAATCGAAGGCGAACTCTTCCC
>JBLNFG010000826.1:0-3155 GCA_050263495.1 Myxococcales bacterium
AACCTGGAGCTGCGGGGCTGAAGTCGGTAGGCCATGGGCTACGCCGTGGCCAGGGTCGTATCTCGACCGAAAGCGTGATCGTAACCCTTTCGAAAACGCCAGAACACCTGCGAGGAAAACCTTTACGCGACGCGGCGTGGAAAGACTGGCTCCAAGAGACCTTGGGCCAAGGGGTGCGCGTCACCTCCGCACGGATGCTCGCCCCCATGCACGTTGGCACGCCGAACGCAGGGGCCCAGCTCGTGGTCTCGATCGCAAAAACCACGGAGGAGAGTGTCCGGGAAGCCCGTGCTCACGCCGAGCAGGCAAAAGAGATCGAGCGCGCTGAGACCGATCCCATTTGGTCGTCGAATGCAGTCCCGAACGATCCCCTATACGGGCAGCAGTGGCACCTACCGATCATTCAGGCACCCCAAGCGTGGGACACTGCCAACGGTTCGCCGAACGTCGTCGTTGCCGTGATCGATACTGGGATTGATCTGACGCACCCGGATCTCGTCAACGTCATTTGGAGTAACCCGAACGAGAGCTCCGATGGAGCGGACAACGACGGCAACGGTCTGGTGGACGACGTCCACGGATGGAACTTCCTGGGCAACAATGCCGATCTGACGGATTCGACCGGGCACGGTACGCACGTGGCCGGCTTGATCGGCGCGGAAAAGAACAACTCCGTGGGGGTGGCGGGCGTTGCCTCGGGAGTGAAGATCATGCCGCTCGTCGTAGGGGACACCGCACCCGCGAGCGCGGTTGTTTCAGCCATTTACTACGCCGCCACCCACGGAGCCAATATCATCAACATGAGCTTCGGTGGTCACGAGACCTTCAACGGGGCCCGTGCGGCCATTGACTATGCCGTCGCCCGCGGTGTGCTCTTGGTTGCATCCGCTAACAACTGGTCCAGCGAGGAGTACAACTATCCAGCGGTTTACCAGGACGTCCTCGCGGTGGCAGCGACGGATCCCAACGATCGACGTGCGAGCCTCTCGAACTACGGAAGCTGGGTCGATATCGCGGCTCCAGGCCAAGCCGTATTCAGCACGTTCCCACCCAGCAGTTACATGGCCGTCTCTGGCACGAGTCAGGCTGCACCGATCGTGGCGGGTGTTGCGGCGCTCGTTAAGTCCGTGCACCCGGGTTGGACTGCCGAACAGGTTCGCGCGCAACTGCTGGCCAGTGCCGACGATCTCGATGCCCTGAATCCGGATTACGTCGGCTTGCTCGGAGCTGGACGTGTCAATGCCGCACGAGCGGTAGGGGCCGTGATCGCGACGCCAAGACCATTCTTGGCTGGCGTAACCAGCTCCGAAATCGCCGGTGACGGTGACCAACAATTGAGCGCCGGTGACACCGCATCCGTGTCGGTTTCTTGGCGCTTCACGGGGAACGCTAGTTCGGCTGCGGCATCACTCACGTCTTCTGATCCGTATGTCACGGTCAGCTCGGGTTCAGTGACGCTGACGGCGCCTCGGGCCGATCGGACGCAAACGGCACGCTTCACGATCAATATCGCCGCGAATGCGCCCGCTGATCACATCGCTAGCATCAATGCGTCGATCAACGCGGGCGGTGCCTCGGTGAGTGCGCCGATCCAATTGTCGGTGGCTCCGAGCTATCGACGCTTGAAGTTACCCTTTGCGTATCATCAGGTGCTCTTGCCACACCCGAGTGGGCGCCAACTCTTCGTAGCCGACGACTCGCCACTCGACGGCCCCCGTCACCGAGTGTACGCGGCGTTCCGCAATGCGGACGGTAGCTTCACCCAGGAGTCGACCATCTCCGATACCAGCAACAATGCTCGCAAACCCACGGCGTACGTTGACGCCAACGGCGATGTTCACGTGGCCTTCTATCAATCGGTGCAGTCCCGAGAGTTCGCCGCATTTCCGGGCTATTCGAAGTTCACGGCCGCCACCGGGCAGTGGTCCTCCACGACGATCACTAGTGGCAGCCAGATGTGGGCAAGACTCGACCAGGGCACTGCAGGCTCCGCGCAACCGATTGCCATCACGCGTTCGCCCACCGGCGAGCTCCTCCTGGCTTGGGGTCAACTGGAGGCCTTGATTCTCGCCAAACAAGTTGGCGACACCTGGGTTGAGCAGCAGACGTTCCCCTATCCAGGCGGCGAGGACGTGACCTTCCCACAACTCGATCTGAAGTTCATCACGGTCGACAATCACCTGATGCTGTTCGTCCACCCAATCCCGACCCGCGCAACGCTGACAGGCCCGCCCCCTGACTTCACCCGAAAGCTCCAGGTGCTCGACTACGATGGGACGAGCTGGTCAGCACCGGTGGAACTGGATGGTGGCAGCGAGACGGAACGCGCGCAGCTTCCGTTCCTCTATTCGGGTGAGGTGCGCCGTTTCTACGAACCAATTGGCAGCACTACGGTCTCGCTGGCCTCGCTGAGTGGTACCGTGTGGAACCCGCTTCAAACCGTCCAGGACATTGACTCGGTCGACATGCACTCGGGGTTCTTTGGCTTGCAGGAATGCGACACGTGTTTCGTCACCTTCTTGTCGCGCCCAGTCGAAGCAACCGGTGGCAGCAGGCGTGAGCTTTGGGATCATGGGGTCGCACATCTGCTAGTGGGCGAGACGCTCCGTCGCGCAGAGTACCCGGTCATCACCGACGACGCGGGTACACTTTACGTCTTCAATCAGGAACGCTGGCTACATCGCGAGCACGAGCTCTGGTTCGACTTCCCCGACAAGACCAACCTCTACACGCAGGCACCCCTCGCGCCAGCGGCTCTGCCGACGGTACCAGTGGTGCTCGACGATGGGGACATCACGAACGACAACCGGTACCTGCACGCGCGTTGGTCGTCGTCGCACCCGAGCGGGATCGCAAGCTATCGCGTGGCATGGGGAACCGCGCCCGGGCTCGCCGACATCCTGCCGTGGACCGAGACCATCTTGACCGAAAACATCTTCGATCTCGGCGAACAGCGGCTCCTACCGGGCCAAACCGTGTACCTCTCCGTCGAGGCACACTCCAACGCGGTTCTGTCCAGTGCTCTCGGTGCAAGCGATGGCATTACGCTATCGAACCTTTGCACGGCACCGATCTGGAACTCGCAGATCACCTACCAAGATCCAGGGATCTTGGTGACCTACCAAGGCGCCACCTATCGCAACCTGTGGTGGAAC